>JAHLWH010000034.1 GCA_019058015.1 Promethearchaeota archaeon
ATATTAGGTTTAGCAAAGAAATTTGAAGAAATATATCTCCCTAATAAAAAAGAACCAATCAGATTATCGGATGATTCGGCAGCTCTCAAAATTTTGAAACGAGTTAGGGATGAAGCCCACCGATTTGGGGTTAAATTACATAGAAAATTAAGAGAAAAAAGAGTTTCAAAATCAATTTTAGATGATATTCCCGGAATTGGCCCTGCTAAAAGAACAAAATTATTAGAAACTTTCGGAAGTGTAGATGGAATAAAAAGAGCAAAACTTGATGATATCTCAGAAGTTGTGGGAGAAAAATTAGCCATTATAATCCAAGATTTTTTATCTAATAATAATTAATTTAAATTAAGTGATCAAATGCCAAAGACTGTAAGATTATGCCCTAAATGCCGTTCAGTCAAGTTACATCTTTTAACTAATGTATCTGGCTGGTTGGCCCCTAAGAAATTCGAATGTAAGGAATGTGGATATTGTGGCTCCTTTTTTGTTGAAGTAGATATTGATGAATTAAAAAAAATGAAAGAAGAAAAAGAAAAGAAATAACTTGTTTGTAATCGGAATTAATAGTGAATCTATAATTAAATATATTAATCTTTAATTTATTGAATATCTAAAAGTTTAATGTGTATTGGATATGGAACAATTAAAAAAGGATGCAGAAAGAATTAGGTCTTTAGAAATTCAAGGTGCGACTAATGTATGTTTGAGTGCCTGTGATTTTTTAAATAGTTTTGCTCAGAGAATACAAGCAACGAATAAAAAAGAGATATTAAAACAATTATATAAGGCAAAAGATGTATTAATTGATACTCGCCCTACAGAACCAGCAATGAAAAATGGATTGAAATATATTCTTAAAAAGCTTGAGTTTGAAGCAGATTCTATTTCATTATCTGATATTCCTTCAAAAGTTCAGCAATATAAAGAGGAATATCATAAGATATTATTAAATTCAAAAAAGAAAATTGCAAAGATTGGTGCCAATCGCATTCCATTTGAAGACCCAGAAGGTTTTACTGTAATGACACATTGTCATAGCACTATTGTTTCTGCGATTCTAATTGAGGCCAAAAAACAGGGAAGAGAATTTAAAGTTATAAATACAGAGACTCAGCCGAAATTACAAGGAAGAAAAACGACAAAAGAACTATTAGAAGAAAATATAGAGGTAATTCATATAGTTGATTCTGCAATGCGCTGGGCTGTCAATCATTTTGAAGTGGACTTAATTTTAATTGGAGCTGATTCAATTACTTCAGAAGGTACTGTTTTAAACAAAATCGGCTCAAGATTATTAGCTTTGGTTGCACATGAAGAACATGTGCCCTTTTATGTTGCTTCACCGCTGCTGAAATATAATCCTGAAACTTCTTTTGGATTATTAGAAAAGATTGAAATGAGAAACCCTAACGAAATATGGGGGGATCCTCCAGAAGGCGTACATGTAATAAATCCTGCCTTTGAAACGGTAAGTAGGAGATATATTGATGGAATTATTACTGAAGCGGGTATATTCGCTCCTAGTTATATCCATATTTATTTCGAAAGACTTTATCCAGAATTAGTAGGATAGAAATTAGATTCCAATATCTTTCCATTTTTCAAGTGCTTTTTTTAATTCATTATGAGTTTTTGCATATTCACTTAAATTAATGTTATCCAAATAAGCTTGAACTGCTTGCCTCATAGCTTTTGCTCCAGCTTCGGTACCTTCTGGATGTCCATGAACACCTCCACCTGCTTGAATCACGATATCTTTTCCTAAAATATTAATTAATTTATGGACAACATTAGGATAAAGCCCGCCGGAAGCAACAGGGAAAGTTTTCTTAATATTTCCCCAATCTTGATGCAATATTGAATAATCCTCTTCTACAATAACCCTATTAGTAAGTACCCTGTTAATATCTATTACTTCTTTCTCTCCACCTTCCATTTTTCCTACTACTGTACCAGTATGTAGTTGGTCCATTCCGATTAACCTTGATATTTTAGCAATTGATAACATAGTCATACCATGTTTTGGGTATCTTGTTATGGCAGCGTGCATTGCCCTATGAGCGTGTATCACAATATTTTTATCATCAAGATAATCTCGAATTTCTTGAAGTGCAGAAAATCCTAAAGTGATAATATCAACCATTACATACTCTCCTCCTTGCTCAATGACAAAATCTGCTCTTTTTTTCATTTCACTAACCGGAGCTGTGATATTTGGCATATAAATTTTCTTTTCTCCAGTTTCTTTTTCGATCTTATCCCGAATCTTTAAAGTTTCTATAACTCTTGTCTCAAATTTATTAAATCTCATGCTTGTTAAGTTTTCATCATCTTTTACTATGTCTAAACCCCCTAACCATGATTCTCCGCAAATATTTGCGTGTTGGTTTGGATTTAAGCCCACTTTTGGTTTAACAATTGAACCCAAAAGAGGTCGATCAAAGACTTTTAATAATTTTCGGATTCCCTCTATTCCGAATTTAGGTCCTTTATATGCATTTATTATATTCTTTGGAAATTCTATGTCAATTAATCTTAAATTATCAATTGCTTTCATTCCGTAAATATTACCAGCAATGGCACTTAAAATTTGAGATATATTATCTGCTTCGAAGAGTTCCTCGTTATAGGCGATTTTTATGTAGTTTAATTCCTTGTTAATATGATAAACATATGGTCTTAAACGGTTGGCAATATCCTCCGAAAGAGTGATAATATCTGTCCAAGTCCCTATAGAGCTTTCTTTAGCAATTTCTTCAGCCGCTTTTTCTAAAGATGGTGCATAAATCGAGTTTTCTACATAAAAGAGTACTTTTAGGTCATTATCATTTGGAGAATATTCCAAATCTATATAATCAAGCACAATATCAATCTCCTTGGAATTTGTAAAAAAAATTTACCAGATTAAATTATATATAATTGAATAGTTAAGAATAAAAATTGTTAAGCTTTTTTATTTGTTTTTAAGATAAATTTTTGTTTAAATTTTTGAAATACAAAATATAATTTCTACGAAGTATTGTTGCTAAATTTAAATATTTGAAAAATAAAACATGAAAGACACTTAGGCATAATTTTATATATAATCCTAGCCAACTATTTTTTGGTGATTGAAATGAGAAAAAAATTATATTCTCTATTGATAATTTTCACCATTTTATTGTTAGTTATTGTAATTTTCAATAAATCTAACCAAAAAAATCTAAGTGATATTGGTACAAACCCAATTTCTAATAATGGACCACTTAAAGAAACATTTATTTACGGTACATGGAATAAACCCTTTGATTTTGATCCACAAGTTGCAGGGGATTCATATTCATTTGAAGTATTTGATCAAGTTTACGAAGGATTATTTAGGTATAATTTGTCGGATCCATATCCATCACTTGCAATTATACCAAATCTTGCGGCTGCAGATGGCACATGGTCTCCAGAAGGCATGAACTATACAGTTCCACTAAGACAAGGCATTACTTTCCATGATGGTACCAAATTCAACGCAACTGCTGTTAATTTTACATTCAATAGACTGGCTTATTTTATTGAGCAATTTATTATGCCTTTTTATCTTGTTGAAGAGACATATTTTTATTGGGATATAGCTACTATGACACATAAGCCTATTATTAATAGGACAGAAATTGTAGATGAATATACTATA
>JAHLWH010000035.1 GCA_019058015.1 Promethearchaeota archaeon
CCCTACATTCGTGTAAACGAAGTTGTTATTGCCAAGGGTGATTCAACGATCAATATTACTAGTATAGCGAATCTTACAGCCTATAAGGTCGGCTGCCAATTGGGCACCACACAACAGGAAGCATTGGATGGTCTCGACATGACTGAAGGCGTGGATTATATAGCATACCCTAAGGCTGACACGCTTATGTTAAACCTAGAGAATGGAGTTGTCGATTTAGCATTCGTAGACGAACCAGTATTAACTGTCTATGCGAAATTGTACGGCTTCAAATCCATTTTTACAGTACCAGCTGAGCCTACAGCACTGTGGTGTAAATGGGAAGAACCAGAACTGCTGCAGTTGATCAATAAAGTCATTCTTGAAGCCTTTGCAGACGGAACGATGGATGATCTAATCGTTGAATGGTTTGGATGAGCGACATTCCAGACCTCCCCACCATTTTTTTTTATATTCTTAGAACTGGATTGCCTGCAACGTTACTGCTCACTGCCCAAGGTTTATTGTGGGGATTTGTATTGGGTCTATCGCTGGCACTTATGCGCGTCTACGGCGGTAAAGTACTCGGTTGGATAGCAAGTGGATACGAGAAGGTGTTCCGCGGCATCCCACTTGTGGTTCTGATCGTCCTTTTCGCCTTCGGAATCCCAGGTTTATTTTGGTTCATAGATCCAATTGAGAGACCCCTTACTGGTGTATTTTTAGCGCTTGCCCTTCGCAGTGGTGCCTATCAGTCTCAAATTTTTCGCGGGGCTATTTTATCCGTGAATCCAGGACAGATGAAGGCTGCTCGTGCGCTAGGGATGAGCCGGTTCCAAGCTTTTCGACACATTATATTTCCCCAAGCCTTGCGGTTATCTGTACCCAGCTGGTCCAATGAGTATGCGGTGGTCATCAAGGATTCGTCCTTCGCCTATGAAATTGGAATTATCGAGATGATGAAAGCAGCTTATCGTGTGACTTCAAATTTCCCAGAGCTCTGGGCTCTATCAATGGGAGTTGTCGCGATTCTGTATTTTATCTTTACCTACCCTGTGACGAGACTGTTTGGCGAACGGCAAACCAAGAAACTTAAAGAATTAGGAATGGGAGGTGGGTAGATATAGTTGAACCTGTGCTACGTATAGCTGACGTATGGAAGTCATATGGGAATTTGCAAGTTCTTAAGAAAATATCATTCGAAGTAGCGGAGCGAGAAGTCAAGGTCATCTTTGGACCGAGTGGCTCTGGCAAGAGCACACTTCTTCGTTGCATTAATATGCTAAGCCCACCAGATAAGGGTAAGGTATATCTCTGCGGACAGAATCTAATGGCACCCGAAATCAATCTTAATGAGATGCGGGCAAGGATCGGTATGGTATTCCAACATTTTAACCTGTTTGTCCATCTCAAAGCGATAGATAATGTTAGTATTGGTCTTCGTCGGGGAAAAGGGTTACCGAAGGAAGAAGCTCGCGCAAAGGCACTTAAGACGTTGGCTCGTGTCAAGATGGAGGATTGGGCTGACCATTATCCTGCACAATTATCCGGTGGCCAACAACAACGTGTAGGTATTGCACGTGCTTTATCTATGGACCCTGATGTTATCTTGTTTGATGAGCCCACCTCTGCTTTGGACCCAGAGCTGATCGGCGAAGTGCTTCAGGTGATGTTGGATATTGCTAAAACAGGCACTACGATGGTAGTCGTAACCCATGAAATGGGATTCGCCAATGCTGTTGCATCAGAGATGATCTTCCTAGACAGAGGAATCATCGTAGAATGTGGAACTCCTCAACATTTCTTCACATCCCCCAAGTCTGAGCGGGTAAAGCGCTTTCTCAAACAAATTGACATTTTATATGGACGCCACGAAGAACTTCTGAAGCTACCAAATGAGGAGGGAAGCAAATAATATTCCAAGTTTTTCCTGAGCCAATAGATGAACTTCTTCGTGTGCTGGATTACTGGGATCACATCCTACCAGGCTTCGTAATAACGATGTGGTTATATATATGGGCACTTGTTATGGGCTTTTTCCTTGGTCTTTTGCTCTCTATTATTCGTCAGTATGGAGGGTGGGTTATTTCACGGATTGCTACTGGGTACATTGAACTTGTACGTGGCACGCCTTTGCTTGCGCAGTTGTTCCTTATCTACTTTCTCCCCTTCAGCATAAATGCTATCCTAGAAGCACAAGGTCTCCCCTTCATACCCATTGGGAGGTGGAGCTTCCATATCAGTAGCGAAATATTAGGTCGGAGAATCACGATTGTCCTCTTGGATCAACAAACTCTTGTTGGCATCATTACATTAGGTCTTAACAGTGCAGCCTATCAAGCTGAATACTTCCGTGGAGCCATGTCGTCTGTTGGCACCAGGCAGTTATTGGCTGCCCAATCGCTGGGTATGTCCCGTCTAGCTGGCATTCGTCATATCGTGTTGCCGCAGGCTTTACGCCGTGTTATTCCTGCGTGGTCTAACGAAGCTTCTTATCTTCCGAAGTACACTGTCGTTGTCTTTTACATTGGAGTGGTTGAACTCTTTGCCCAGGCGCACTATATTGTCACGCAGTTGTTTCTCACACTCATTACGTACAGCCTTATCGCTCTCATTTTTCTATCTCTGATCACAATTATCTCCAAGGCACTAGACTCCATCCACAAACGGACAAGTATTCCGGGTTTGTAATTAGTCAAGAGGACTATTTGATGACTACAGTTACTCTCAAAACAATCAAGGATGCAGAAAAGAGAATTAGTAAGTTTATCAAGAGAACACCTCTTGTCTATTCAGAGTTTTTTAGTGAGCTATGTAATGGCACAGTCTATCTCAAGTTGGAGAATCAACAACTCACAAACTCCTTCAAATTACGAGGAGCATTTAACCTAATGATGCAATTAAGTACAGAAGAGAGGTCTCGTGGTGTTGTTACCGCTTCATCAGGGAATCATGCATTAGCAGTATCCTTAGCTGCAAAACATTTAGGTATCTTTGCCATAATTGTAGTTCCAACGAATGTATCAAAAGCCAAGCTAAACAAGATAAAGGAGTATGATATCAAAATTATTCAAGAAGGAGACTTTGAAGAGATCTATACAAAAGCAAGAGAGATATCTATAAGCGAAAATCTAACCTACATTAGTTCATACAATGATCTGGAGGTTATAGCGGGTCAAGGAACAATAGGTCTTGAGATTTATGAAGAGATTGGACGGGTAAATTCAATCATTGTTCCTGTTGGTGGAGGAAGCTTGATTTCTGGAATTGCCATCGCAGTAAAATCTTTGAACCCTAATATCGAGATAATAGGGGTTCAAACAGAGGGAGCTTCCACAATGTATGAATCCTGGAAAGCTAGAAAAGTGGTAAAAGTTGAAGAGTATCATACTTTAGCGGAAGGCTTATTGGGTGGTCTTGATCCCGAAGCTATCACCTTGGAATTGGTACAAAAGTATGTAGATGAGTTGGTCTTAGTCAAAGAGAAAAGTATCGAAGAAGCAATCCGCCTTTTATGGAAGAAAGAGGGACAAATCGTTGAAGGAGCAGGAGCAACGGTCATTGCCCATATCCTTGAAAAAAAGCGGAAGTTCGCAAAAAAGTATGTAGTGGCCGTGGTGAGTGGAGGAAATATCGAAGACTCCTTATTTCAGGAAATCTTAAGAACAAAACAGGCTAGTAAAGATTGAAAAACCCTTAAATTATTATTAACTAAGATAAAATCTCTTTCAATTCGTTCCGCCTAGTGCAGGAGGCGTTCTTGCGATAAAATATGAAAATAAATTCTACAGAACTTTCTAATAAACTCAGAGAAGAGAAGGATGTTTTCGTAGTGGCAGGAGATTGTTTCGGGATGGATAGTTATATCCGTATCGGTATTGGTACCAAAAAGGAACACTTATTAGCTGGCTTAGACTTAATTGATGAATTATTAAGAGAAATTAGTCGAAATTAAATTATATATTTAAAATAAAAAAAATAATAGTAAATTTAAAAAATTTCATTAAAAATCTTTCACATCGGAATAATGCCTGTCCTTCCTCTCTTATAATTTTTCTTTTATAGCTGTAACTTTTATTTCAATTTTCACGCCTTTGGGAAGGGCGGCAACTTGAACAGCGGCTCTAGCAGGATAACCTGTATTCTTGCAATAAGGTTCAAATACTTCTGCATAAATCTTATTCATTCGGACGAATTCAGAAATGTCTTGGAGAAAAACATCACAAATGACGATATCTCCGAAATTAAAACCTACTTCCTGCAGTACTGCCTTAATATTCTCAAAGCATTGTTTAGTTTGAGTTTCAATATCCTCTCCGACGATTTCTCCCGTTTCGGGATGTAAAGGAATTTGGCCCGAAAGAAACATCATATTTCCTACTTTAACCGCATGTGAATATGGACCAACAGCTTTTGGTGCATTGAGTGAACTAATGATTTCTTTTTTCATTATTTTCTCATCTCAATTTTTTCATACTTTTATAAAATGATCATTTTGTTTTTTATCAAGAAATCAATTAAATAACAATTAATTTATATCTTTTTAATTATTTTATATTTTTACCAATTATCTGGGGTAGTAAAACCTGAACCAGTCCCAAATAATACAATCTTCTCACTTGGGGCGAGGAATCCATCCTCAACTAGTTTTTCCGTAGCTGCAACTGTTGCTGCAGCTTCAGGGCATATCATGATTCCTTCCACCTTGGCAAGCTTATACATTGCCTTTTTTATCTCAGAATCATCCACAGCAATAGCTGTTCCTTTAGATTCTCGTAAAGAATTTAATATCAAATAGTCGCCGATAGCACTTGGTACTCTAATTCCTCCTGCAAAAGAATGTGCATTTTCCCAGGGTTTAGCAAATTTATCATCATTTTTAAATGCTCGAACAATTGGTTGGCAACCTGTTGGTTGTACAGTAACCATTTTAGGTCGTTTATTTCCGATTAACCCAAGAATCTCCAATTCTTTAAAAGCTTTCCACATACCAACAATTCCAGTCCCTCCTCCTGTAGGATAGATGATAACATCAGGAAGAGTCCAATCAAATTGTTCCGCTAATTCAAAACCCATTGTTTTTTTTCCTTCCACGCGATATGGTTCTTTTAATGTGGAGACAGAAAACCAGCCGTTTTTTATTTCTGCTTCCTTTGCCTTCTGTCCTGCAACATTGATTAATCCATCAACTAATGTTAATTCTCCACCCATATACTTTATTTCCTTTTGAATAAATTCAGGAGTATCTTGAGGTACAAAGATATGGGCTTTTACACCTGCATGAGCTGTATAAGCTGATAAAGCGGCTCCTGCATTTCCAGCACTTGGCATAACGAAATCTGCAAGGCCCAGCTCTAAACCTTTAGAAACTGCAGCACAAAGTCCACGGCTTTTAAAAGTTCCCGTTGGGTTTAGACCTTCATCTTTTATATATAAATCCTTTAGTCCAAAATCATGTCCAATATTTTTAAGCGTTATTATTGGTGTCCAACCTTCCCCGAGAGTTATACGGTATTTAGAGTCATTTACAGGCATTATTTCATTCAAACGCCAAATATTATGCACTTTTCTCATTTGAATTAATTCTTTTGAAAGAGTTTCCTTAGCTTTTTCAAGGTCATATCTCGGATATAACACTTTACCACAGAAGTCACATAAATTATGCTTTTCATTTGCTATAAATTCTTTTTTACAATTTGTACAAACCAATTTAGTAATACAGGAGCCATTATTTTTCAATTTTAAGCACCCTATTTCCTTAACCGCGTTCATTTATTATTATTTATTCAGCATTCATATAACAAATCTATTATTAAATAATAGGTTTCTTAATAACCAGTGTTAATCTAAAATAAAAATTGTTAAATATAAAAAATTACCAAAAATTACCAAACATTTTATATTCTTGAGAAAAAGTCTTTTGGAGGAGTTGCGTTAAATAAAAAAATATCTGTTACCGTTTTTCTAAATTTTAAATCGTTCTCAGCCAATTTAAAAATTGTATTTAGATTGCTCCCCTCTTTTTCATAAAAAAAATCTGCAAGCGAGCGCTTTAATTTAAAGTTTCTAATTATTTTTTTTATATTTGCATTAAACTTATATTTTTTTAGTGTCTTTTCGGAGAAATCTCCTATTTCAAAAGCATTAATTGCTGTTTCAGCTGCAACTTTTCCAGATACTACACAAGCATGTAGCCCTTCTCCACTTATTGGAGATGTAAAACCTGCAGCATCACCCACAATCATTAAATTATTTCCATATAAGCTTTTTTCTAATACTCCTGTACCTGGTAAGGGAAAAGAACTCATCCAAATTTGTTTATAATCTGATTTAAATAATAATTCTTTTACTTTTGGTTCTTTAAAGAAATCATTATAAAGTTTATTTAGATTATAATTATAATTATCTTCATAGAATGTGATAACGCCAATATTAAAGCGTTTTTCATCTATAGGAAAAATCCAGCCATAACCATAAAATGGTTTGTAAAAAAAATATACGGTATTAATATCCATTGAATTTTGCCCTTCCAATATTGCACATTTTGATATACCTAAGTCTTCGGTTTTCCAGCGTTTTCTTAAACCGGATTTTATTGCCAATTTAGAACTCATCCCATCAGCGATGATAATCACTTTTCCAAAATATTCTTTCGACCCTGAAGATATTTTTGTTTTAATTCCAATTTTCTTTTGGTTTTTAGTTATAAAATCAAATGAAAGATTTTTATCAAAGAGTTCTGCCCCAGCGTCAACTGCAACTTCTCTCATCAAATTATCTAATTCCAATCGATCCATTACTACTGAGTAATCCTCAAACCCTTTATATTTATATTCCAATTTATGAAAATCAGCGGAATACATCTTCATTGTGTGCTTTTTATGAAGATTTAAGCTTCTTAATTGAGGGTAATATTTAAAAAGCCTTACACTTAAACCACCACCGCCTGGCTTTCGCCAGTTAATGTCTTTTTCAATTAAAGCTACTTTGAACCCATTTCTTGCTAAAATTTCGGCGCACTTTGAGCCCGATGGTCCCGCTCCTGAGACAATTACATCAAACATATTTTTTTTCTTTTTTCTTAGTTATATATTTATATTTTGGAAAAAATCGTATAAATATTGAATAAAAAAAATTCCAATCAATCCATTCATCAAATAAGTTAGATAAAGAATTTTTTTAAAAATCTAAATTTAACTTTTTATAAATTATCTAATAACTCTAACATAAAAAATAATGACGAGAAATAAAACTTCATTGGTAGAAAAATTTAAGATTCGCATAAAAGAAGTAATACAAGAAATGGGTACTCAAGAGATTAGCATAGATGGGAGTGAAATAACCAAATTCTGTGAGTTAATTAATGATAATAATTTAATTTACTTAGATGAAGCAGCAGCAATAATAGCAGGTTATAAAGGTAGATTAATCCCACCTGGTTATTTTATGA
>JAHLWH010000036.1 GCA_019058015.1 Promethearchaeota archaeon
CGCCACTCATCAATATCTATATATGGCTCGGTGAATAGAGGATCGTTTGATTCAGTAGACTCATTTGCTTCTATAATAATACACCTATTTTTTTTATTTAGTTAATTTTTTTTTTAATTTTGAATTTTGTTTGACTTTAATTTTTAAATCCATTTTAATCAAACTTACGGTAATATACCGTAAAGCTAATAAAAAGAGAATTTCTTTTTATATAATAATCTTAAGCTTGATTTTTTTATTTTTCCCTACTTCTAATATTTTATCAAATTGTTTTTTCTTTTTTTCGGGAGCTTTTGCTCTTGTTTTTCTTTTTCTTTCAACCATTATGTATTGAAATTATACAATAAAATAAAAATCATTTTATGATGATAGTATGAATTTTTTATTTTAAAAATTTTTAGCTATACAATATCTACCATGCAAATATTAATCAAGTTCCAAAATTCCAGTAAATCTCTATTTATCATAGCTTGTAAGTGATACGAAGTTAAGAGTCCTATTTGGTGACAAAGACCAAGCATTTTCAATTTAGGAACCACTCTTTTCAACGCTAGACATATACGGGATACAGGATTTGAATAATTTATAAAAAAAGCATCAGGATATATTCTTTGAACATCTTTAGCTATCTTGATAATTTCTGGAATTTGACGGGCACTATGGAAGAATCCTCCAGCACCACCATTCTCACCCATCCTTTCAGTGGTCCCATGTTTTCTTGGGATTGTATTATCCTGCCAACGTAACTCAAATCGATCTCCATGTTCTGTAGAATTAATAATAAAATCTGCTCCTTTTAGAGCTTTTTCTCTATTAGATGTACATTCTATAGTGAATTTATTTCCAATTTTCTTATTATCCTCTGATACAACTTCGTACACCATCTTTAACTTATCTTAGTCTATATCTAGAAGCGTAATAGTAGATCCAGCCAAAATTTCACTTCGGTTTAAATCAATTAATGTTGGTGGGCCAAAAGCAGGACTACCTGCTCCAATTAGAACGATTTTACTATCCATTATATTTCTTCAAATGAGAATAAAAAAATAAATTTCATTAAATTCTGTTAAAATGAAAAAAATTGTAATTAAAAAAATTCTTTAAAATTTCTGAAGTATTTACTGATAACCTTTCCATTTTTCCTCAAGATTAGGATCTTGAATTGTCTCCATAATATATTTTGCATACTCTTCTCCTGTAGCACCAGTATCTCGACCAGTTAAGACCACCTTCTTTTCATAAGTTGCACAAATATCAAGAGCCATTTCAAGTTTATTAGCTTTTTCTGTAAAACCTATATGGTTCATGAGTAATGCTGCTGCTTTAATGATACTAGAAGGATCAGCATATTGAGATCTACCTTCTTCAACCATCCGCGGAGCCGATCCATGAACTGCCTCAAACATTGCGTATCTTTTCCCAATATTAGCGCTACCAGCTGTTCCAACACCACCTTGAATTTGTGCCGCTTCGTCGGTAATAATATCTCCGTATAAATTTGGGGCAACTAAAACTTTAAATTGCGATTGACGAGCGGGATCTATTAATTTAGCGGTCATAATGTCGATATACCAATCGTCCCACTTAACTTCAGGATATTCTTTTGCTATTTTTTCAGCTATAGCAAGGAATTTCCCGTCTGTTGCTTTCACTACATTGGCTTTAGTTACAACTGTAACTTTGTTAATATTATTTTTCTTCGCATAATCGAAAGCTAACCGAATTATACGATCTGCTCCTTGGGTGGTAATAACTTTAAAATCAACGGAAAGATCTTCAGTAACATTTATCCCTTTGGACCCTAGAACATAAGCTCCTTCAGTGTTTTCCCTAAAAAACATCCAATCAATACCAAGATTGGAGACTTTCACCGGACGGACATTTGCAAAAAGGTCCAATTCTCGACGAATGGAAACATTAGCACTTTCGATGTTAGGCCATTTATCTCCTTTTCTAGGTGTCGTCGTTGGTCCTTTTAATAGAACATGACATTTTTTAATTTCTTCAAGAACATCTTCAGGTATAGCTTTCATAACTTTTGCTCTATTTTCGATAGTTAATCCTTCAATTACTCTCAACTCAACTTTTCCCGTTCTTATTTCATCTTGCAAAAGTAACTCAAAAATAATCTTAGCATGTTTAGTAATTATTGGTCCGATTCCATCTCCACCAACTATTCCAATAATTATAGGTTTTAATGTTGTATAATCAACCCAATCTCCCGCGCTTTTCATTCGTTCTACTCTTTCCAATTGTTCCTTCACAATTTTTTCAAAGTGGATTTTCGCATTTTCAATTATTTTATCCATTTTTTTCCCAATTTCTTCTTTACTTTTTCTTTTTTTTTTAATTTGGTGCTCGTGATACTACAATTTTTTGATTAATTAAAAATTAATCAATTATTTCTTTTCGATTTCTAATTCCTTTTTTTCTAATAAAAAGTAAAAAAATTTTATTTTTTTTTTTAATCCGTAAATAGAATTTCATCCCAAGGTTGTCTATATAATCCAGCTCTTTGGCGTTTCTGATCAAACACATGTCCCATCATTCCAATTGATCTTCCAAGTACAAATAATCCGTTTAGAGCTTCGCTGAATATAACATCTTCAATTTCCTCTTTAGTAAAATCCAGATTTTCTAAGAGGTCTAAGAAAGTAATCCCAATACATCCGTCAACATTTAATATGAGATTATTCCTTTTGGAGGTGGTAAGTTTCTCAACTTCTAGAGCGTAATCAAGATGAGGATGTTTTTCAAAGTTTTTGAAGACAAATTCTTTCAATAATTGAACTCGTACATCAGGATTTTGAACTGATTTTATTCTATGACCGATTCCAGGGATGTTAATCTTCACGACATCTTTCATATAACCCATAAATTCTAATGGTTTCATTCCTTTTTGCAAAGCTTCTCTAAAATATTTCGCTGCGTTCGAGATAGCACCGCCGAATCGAGGTCCAATCGTTAATATACCAGAAGCAAGTGAAGACATAAGATCCTTACCCGCTCGAGCAGTAATAATCGCATTATGTGCCCCACTTACAGCTGGACCGTGATCTGCAGTTAATTTAATTACTATTTCAATAAATTGTTGAGCAAATTCTGGTAATTCTCGCTTAAACCATAATAGACCAATTACATATCCAATTGATTTATTTTCTCTAATAATTTTATCTAATCCTACACCAGCAAAAGTGGGAACATCACCCCGATCGTCCGAAATTGTAACAATAACGTTTGTAGGCTTTCTTACTAAGCCTAAACGCTGGGCTTCGGAAAAGTCCATTGGAACTTTAGGAGGTTCAAATTCATCAATTGGCACGATTTTTCTTTCTTTTTTTAATTTTTCAAATGTTTCTTTAATTTTTTTATCTAAATCTTCATAAGAATCTGGAACAATTGCTCCAGCTTCTCTAAGAGCTTGGTTTTTCGCATCAGCAGTTTCTTTCTCGCTTCCAGCCATAGCACCAGCATGACCAAATTGTAATCCTTGAGGTAAAATTTTTGCAGCGGTACCAGTTACCCATATGACCAATGGTTTTTTGATAGATCCATTTTTCATTGCTTCTACAATTGCATACTCATCTACTCCTCCTATTTCTCCTAGTACTACCAATATTTTAATTTCGGGATTTGCTTCATAACGTAGAAGGTGATCTATTAAACGAGAACCCGGATAACGGTCACCACCTATAGCTATACCTTCGTAGATACCATTAGTGCATTGAGAAATCATAAAATTCATTTCATTACTCATACCACCTGATTTTGAAACGAAACCAACTGAACCTGGGCGATAGAGTTTTGAAAGAATTATATTTTCAAGGGTTCCAGCTGTATTTCCAATTTTAAAATTGCCTGCTACTATTCCTCCTACTGTAGCAGGTCCTATAATAAATTTACCTCTTTCACGTGCGATTCTTATTAAATCGCGGCTTAATCTTTCTGGAATACCTTCAGCAATTATAACAACTGTTCTTATTGTATCTGATTCAAGAGCTTCCTTGCTAGTAGGATAAGAAGATCTAAAAGATGAAAAATTGATCATCACATCAGCTTTTGGATGCTTTTTAGTTGCTAATGATAGTGTTTTATAAATAGGAATAACAATTTCTTTATTGCTCCAAAAGACTTTATGATAGCCAATAGCTGCCGTCTGAGTTGGCCTAATTATTGCGGCAACTGACGGTTTTTTTCTTTTACAAACGAAATCAAAATCAAGCATTCGCTGGACGGGTCTTGTTTGAAAACCATAAATAATTGCTTGAGTATTTTTATCAAAAAGTTTATAACTTTCCATTTTATTACCTCTTCTAATTTTCATTAAGTGCAATTGACACAACTCGAGTCATATGTGTATATCGGTCGTAGACTTCAATCGGAACGCCAGTTTCTTTTCCCACTTGCTTCATGAGTTCTAGACCTTGTTTTTCATTAGGACCACCCCTACGAACAAATATTTTAACATTTGCATTTTTTAATTTGTCAGCAGATTTTCTAATTGCGCTGACAATTCCAGTAAAGGTTGCCTTAACATCTGTAAAATTAGCAATTCCACCACCAATAATAAGATATTTCTCCCTTCCTTGGGGATCTGGGCTGGTTGAAATAAGATCAATTATATTTTGAGCATAAATTTCAGTGTGCTCACGAGAAGGATTGCCAGAATATTCACCATAATTGCCTAATTCATCTCCATATCCTAGATCAACTATTGTATCAGTATATACAACTGATGCACCCCCACCCGCCACCATCGTCCAAATTCGTCCATCTCTATTTAAAATCTGAAATTTAAGAGAAGCACCTGTTTTTTCATCTAAATCCTTAATAAGAGCTTCTTCTTTTGCCATTTTTTGCCCAATACCAATTGGAAATTCAATTGGGTTATTTGGATTCCCCCAAGTATCAATATGTAAGAATGCAGCAGTATCATCTAATCTGGCTTTTAAATCTAGCGGAACAATTTTTTTATCCTCAGTAATTGCAAAAGGATTAATTTCTAAAAAAGCAAAATCTTGAGCACAATAAACTTGAAAAAGACCTTTAATGAAAGGAATTAATACATCATTAAATTTTCCTAAATTAGGAAGTTTTGTTTCAAAATCGAAAGATTCGATATTTGTCCCAAATGGAACTGGAATATGAATTACTTTATCCCAGTTTTCTTCTACAAAAATACCTCCTTCAAAACTAAAATGAATTAAATCATTATACCGATCAGATGTTATTGATATATAGTATTCAGTTTCATGGGGAGTGTATGGTTCTATTAATAAACGATTGAGAACACCTTTAACATTTCCTATTTTTAATTCCTGATCTAGTTTTTCTTCGGCAAATTTCTTTAATTGTTCTAAATTAGCATCTAGTAATATTAGATTAGCTTTGCCCCTCTTTCCAAAAAGTTGATCTGGTTTTGCTACTAATTTATCTGTTTTTAACCATGGATTTTCTGCTATAAATCTATCAAAATTAGCTAATTTCTCAGGAGTAATTACTGCTAATTTTCCATGATAATTAAATTCTGGAAAATAATTAGGTAATTGACTCGCAACAAGTTTTTTTGCATCATATTCATATATATTTTTTTGTGCCATATCCAATTAACTCGCATACTTTTTTTTTATAAATGGCAGTTTTCCTCCTGCCTTTAAAACTATTATTTCCATCTCACTAAGAGAATGGGTAAGAGGTATTTCTAAATTCTTTGTTAGATTTTTCATGATGATCTTTTTACTATCTAGGGTTTTTAACTCAATATCAAGGAAATCACCTTGATCAATCTTATTATAATCTTCCTTTTTTACAAAAGTAAGAGGTGCGATCCCGAAATTAACAAGATTAGCTAGATGAATACGAGCAAATGATTTTGTTATCACAGCTTTGAGTCCTAGGTATTTCGGGGCGATGGCCGCATGTTCTCTACTTGAGCCTTGTCCATAATTATCACCTCCGATAATAAAGCCCCCTTCTTTTTGTAAGGATCTATCAGGAAATGTGGGATCTATAATATTGAAAACATATTTACTTATTTCAGGAATATTACTTCGTAATGGGAGTATTTTTGCACCTGCTGGCATAATATGATCGGTAGTTATGTCATCCTCTACTTTTAATAGAACTTCTCCTGTTAGTTTATCTTGTAAAGGTTCGAATGCAGGTAGAGGTTTGATATTAGGTCCTCGGATGATTTCAATTGAATCACCATCCTCTAAAGGCGATATAATCATATTATCGTTAATAATAAATTTATCTGGCATTTCTATTTTGGGATACTCACCAAACTTTCTCGGATCTGTTATTTTTCCAAATATACTCGACACTGCAGCTGTTTCAGGACTAACTAAATAAGCATTAGCACTTTTTGTTCCTGATCTTCCAAGGAAATTTCTATTAAAGGTCCTAAGAGATATTGCATCAGTTAATGGTGCCTGTCCCATTCCTATACAAGGACCGCACGTGTTCTCAAGTATCCTTGCTCCTGCTTTTATTAAATTGGATATTTCACCAGAGTTCACGAGATGATCTACGACTTGTCTAGATCCTGGCGAAATTGTTAAGCTAACATATTTATTGATTGTTTTTCCTTTTAAAATATTAGCAACTATTTTAAGATCTCTTAATGAGGAATTGGTACAGCTTCCTATACAAATTTGATCAACAGACTTCCCCTCAACTTCTTTTACTAGTTTTACATTTCCTGGACTATGCGGTAAAGCAATAAGCGGTTCAATCTCATTCAAATTTATTTCAATAATCTCATCATAAGTAGCATCATCATCGGGTTCTAAAGGAATCCATTGATCTCCTCTCTCTTGGGATTCTAAGAATTTTTTAGTTGTTTCATCGGATGGAAATATTGAAGTTGTTGCTCCTGTTTCTGTTCCCATATTTGTAATGGTTCCTCTTTCAGGAACAGATAAAGTTTTTATTCCCGGTCCAGTATATTCCAAAACTTTATTAACAGCCCCTTTAACACCAATTCCACGTAAAACTTCCAATATAATATCTTTTGCTGATACAAAATCACGGAGTTTCCCAGTAAGATGAACATTTACGACCTTTGGCATCTTTAAGTAAAAAGGTTCTCCAGCCATAGCAGCGGCAACATCAAGACCACCTGCTCCTATTGCTATCATACCCACCCCACCACCAGTTGGTGTATGACTATCGCTTCCTAATAAAGTCTTTCCAGGTACTGCAAAACGTTCAAGATGAAGCTGATGACATATACCATTTCCTGGACGAGAAAAGTAGATTCCATATTTTGCTGCAATACTTTGTAGATATCTGTGATCATCTGCATTTCTGAAGTCTGTTTGTAAAGTGTTGTGATCCACATAACTAACAGATAATTCTGTTAGAACGCGAGGTACTCCCATAGCTTCGAATTGCAAATAAGCTATGGTACCAGTAGCATCTTGAGTTAGAGTTTGGTCGATCTTTATACTAATATTACTGCCTTTTTCTAATTTACCATTAACAAGATGTTTATTTAAAATCTTTTCGGTTAAAGTGCTTCCCATCACTATCAACCAAATATTTTAATTTTTCTTTTAAATTTACTTTTTAATTGCATTAAGAACGTGAATTATTATCATTTCTGAACAATAAAAACGACAATATGATTAGATCAACAATCTTAATAAATTTTTCTTTTAATATTTAGGAACTAACGCCCATTTTTTTCCCGTTATAATTTTAAATTTTAATCTGTTATATATTGAATTTTTTAAGAAGAAGATAAAATAATGTGAAAATTAGTGATAATAACTATATTTTTATTTTATTATTGGTCTTAAGATTGCAATTTACAATCAAATTGTAATTACTCCTTTGAACCAAGTTTTCGGGATTTAATGGTTGCAGTTTCGACTGCATCAATTAAAATAGATCTAATATTTCCAATTTCTAACATGTGCAATGCATCAATTGTCGTACCTCCAGGAGTAGCTACCATGTCTTTTAGAAGTGCTGGGTGTTTTCCAGTTTTTATAACCAATTTTGCTGCACCTAAAACAGTCTGGGCAGCTAATTGTAAAGATACATCACGTGATAACCCCATTTTAACTCCACCATCAGCTAAAGCCTCAATGACCAAAAATATATATGCAGGACCGCTACCTGATAATCCTGTTACAGCATCAAGATGTCTTTCATCTAATTCTACAACTATCCCTACTGCATTAAAAATTTTTTTTACAAAATTAAGATTTTCTTCCTGTATTTTTCCATTATTAGAGATTGCAGATGCCCCACAACCAATTAACGCAGGTATATTAGTCATTACTCTTGATAAACCTACATCTTTTTTAAAAAATGTAGAAAGATATTTAAGTGGGATTCCTGCTGCAATAGAGATTATTATTTGTTGTTCATCAACTACAGATCCAATTTCTTCTAGAACCGTATTTATTACTTGTGGTTTAACTGCGATTAATATATATTTACTCTTATGAGCTAAATCGGTATTATCTTGTGCAATTTCTACATTAAACTGGTTGGAACATTGATTTAGAATATCTTTTTTAATATCATATATTATAATTTTTTGTTTTTCAATAATTTTTGAATTAATTATACCTTTTAATAAGGATAATCCAATATTGCCAGTACCAATAATTCCCAATTCTTTTTTAAACATATCCAATATCAATTATAATTTGAATAAAATATTTTTATAATTGATTTAAGTGGAATATCCAAAAAAAGATTTTCTATCCATTTTTAGTGATATAAAAATAAGATTTTATAAAAAGTAAAAAAAAATGAGGATTTTATGTAAAAATGTCAAAGAATTCTTGAGAACTTATTCCTAAGTCGTCCCAAATATTCTTTCTAAGAATAACTTTAGCAGCATCAATTTTTACTTTTTGAAAACCAAATTTTTCAAAAAATTTCATTCCTTTTTTATTATTCTTAAAGAGTTCCACAAATATTAAAGCAATATTATTTTTTTTTTGAATATTAACAAATTCATTTAGTAAATTATAACCTATTCTCTTCCCTCTAAATGCTGGATTAACATATACAAAATGAATTTTTATAGCCGGTAAAATATCTTTAATAGATTTAACTACATTATTTCTTTCACTTACTAGAACTCCTGCAACATTATTTTCATAATAGCCAATTAGAATAAAAAAGTCATTATTTTCAAATTTTTTCTTAAAATTCTTTATTAGGTCAATATATTCTTTAGCACAAAGTTCTATAAAAAAATAGTCACTTTTTTCCGCTACTTTGATTTTTTTGTGTGTTCTGTTATTATACATTGTTATTTTCATTAATTTAGTGTTTTCCACAATTTTTCGATAAGATCTTTTTTAATACTTCCATTATTACGATCATTATTTGTACACACAACTGAACGGACACCAATAATATCTGGTTTGATTTTTTATCTCGATATCCAATTTTTTGGAAAATTTTTTATAATTCATTTGCAATTCTCATAATGTTTGCAACACATTCTTTAGTAACAAAACCTGTTTTCCGGTTCTTATTGCTACAAGCAGCACCTCTAAATCCTGTAATGTCTGCACCTAATTTATTAATAGTAAATAGATCTTTAGGACTAAGAGATCCCGCAAGTGCTGCTAATAAGTCTAAATTATGAGCATTGTCAATAAAATTTTTTAATTCCTTAAATTTTAAAAAATCAAATAATTTTCTACCATCTTTCATATGTGTATCTAACATTGCTACTTTTGCCCCAGCAGATTTTACAATATTGGGGATTTTCATTGGATCAATTCCCCCAAACAGTCTTGAATCCGCATAACCAGCACCCACAACTATAATATTTGGATTATGATCTTTCACAGCTTTTACTACTTCTGTCATCAATTTTGTTCCTTCTTCCTCCTTAGTCATACCGTAAAGTCCTACTTTTATATAATCTGCACCTGACAACGCGGCTCCGAGTGCCGCCAATGCCGCAGTTCCTGGTAAATTAGGCATATCTCCAATTGCTGCGCTTATCAAATTACTGGATACCAATTTTTTAACTTGGCTTATAAATGAAGGAGCTACCCCACCTAATGATCCTTCCATAGGATTTTTTAAATCTATAATATCTGCTTTTCCTTCTAATACAGAAGGCAATTCTTCAAGGGAACGTATACTTATTAGAATCTTCATTTGAAACCCCTATTATATATTTATTCACTTCTCTTTTTAAAAGATTTTTTATTTAATACTTTTTTCAAATTCTTTTTTATTTATATAGATTTAATTTCTAATTATTTTTAGAATAAATTCACTAATAAAATAAAATTTATGAAAATTGAAAATTGATTTAATATGAGTGAAATTGATGAGTTCGAATTAACTGATATAAAGAGCGATAA
>JAHLWH010000037.1 GCA_019058015.1 Promethearchaeota archaeon
ACCATAGACATTGGCAGTATCAATAAAATTGTGGCCAGCTTCAATATAATGATTGATTATTTCAGCTGCTTCCGCTTCTGGTGTTCTCACACCGAAGTTCATGGTTCCCAGACAGAGAGGACTAACTTTTACCCCTGTTCGCCCAAGATTTCGGTATTGAACTTTTTCATTCGTTATCATAAATCTTTTATAATTAAATTTTGTATTTGTTTTTTAGAATCTCATAAAATTATCAAACAAAAGATCTTCTTTATCATACAAATTGAAAATATGCTAATATTAAAAAATTTATAATGTACTAATTTATAAAAGGGTTTTCATTATAATTTTTGATATATTTGAATGGGATAAATATTGAATCAATAACCCTTGAAATATTTGGGATTACGTCTGGAAATACTTTAAATAAAGCTGAATGAATTAATTTTGCAAACTTAATTCGCGAATGAAATGTGGGAATAACATAAATATTTCTAAACTTAATATAGGGATTCTCATCCATTTGAATCTTTAACAGACTTTTTTACAAATTTATCATAATAATCATATACTTCTTCAAAATCTTTAAATATTTTAAAGCTGAATGACTCTTTCTGCTCTTTCATAAACTCTTCAAACATTTTCTTTTCTAATTTTTTTGACTAATTATGAAGGTATTTTAGAAATAGATTCAATATATCATTTAGGTAAGAATAAATATTAAAATTTTTTTTACAAAATCTTTTAGGAATTGCCTTATCCATATATTTTCCTTCCGTACGGTTCGAATATGTTTTTCTGTAAGAACTTCAAACTCGATCCCCCGCTGTTTCGCCCATTTTTCTGCCGCATCCCATTTTTCTTTGTTTTCTTCACTAGGATTTATAATTTCATCTTCATACTTGATCTCGTAGAGTCCATGCATTCCCTTCATATATACAACATCCACATCGGGAGTATATGTTCTGTTCTTACCCTTGCTATCCTTATAGGCAATAGTTATAGGCTGATGCTAGAATTTCTTCACACTTGGAGCGTGATTCAACTCAATATAGAAATCTCGTTCCAAGCACGATTCATATTCGGCAACTCCACTTGGAACTTTATTTGAGGGAAAGATTCCCCGATTCCCCCCGTTCTTTTGGGGTTATTTTTCTAACAAGTTTCCAATCAATACTCATTGTCAATCATTTTTACAAATTATTGTTTTTGTTTTTAAACATTGTCAAACATTTTTATAAAAAATAGGTAAGTTGTCATTCTTTTTTAATAAAAAGAGTGTTAAGATTTTTTAAAAAAAGTCGAGAAGAAGTTGTATAATCACAAATTTTAAAAATCTCTATTGTTAATGATTATTAAAATAATTATTTTTCCTTTCCAAATAAAAAAGACCATTATCATTTCGAAAAATAGCTACATTTTTTTTCTATTTCCTCTAATACTTCTTTTCCCCTATCATATTTTACTAATTTTGTCGGCTCTAGAAATTTATCTTTTCAAATATTAATTTTAGTTTTATGTTAAATACTTCTGTTCAAAAAATTTTTGAATTAGAACTAAATAACATACTTGAAGTGGGAGAATATAAAGATTTAAATAAACTTATTTTGAAAAAAACCGATTCTCTGTTGAGAGAAAGAGGCTACTTTTTCGAAGATGGCTTATACCAAATTTTAATAAAACCAGGATCAATTTCTTTTAATCTTGAAGAAGGCTATTATCATGGGGGTTTCTCTGCATGGGATATAAAACTATCAAAGAGAATAATCACAGGTAGATTTACAGCTCAAATAAGACAAATAAACGATTCAACTCTTGAGCTTCTCAATTTATTTACATGGTTCTCTTTAGAACTTTAAAACACTAAAATTAGTAAATTTTTAAAGTTACATAAAGAAATTTTAAAGTAAAAATTAAAGAATTATTCTCAAATTTATCATCTATCTTCCTAGTTTTGGGATACATAGAACATATAGATGATATACGAGCTAATTAACACTAAAAATTTCGAAGGAAAATTTAAGTGCTTCCCCAATAATTATAAAATTCCAAATATTTACTTTAATATGAGTTTATTTCATAAACATTCAAATGTTTTAAATCTTCAGAAAGATGTTGATGAATGGATTAATACAGAAGGTGGGGGGTATTGGCCGCCACTCTCAATGTTAGCAGCCATTCTTGAAGAGTTGGGTGAGGTTTCGCGCGAAATTAATATCATAGAAAAAATTAAACCCCCCAAATCTAATCAAGTTAAGGGAGATCTTGGTATGGAATTAGCGGATCTAGTTATTGCTATAATATGTACTGCTAATTATTATAAAATTGATCTCACTCAAAAACTGATCGAAAAAATTAAGCAAATAAAAATTAGAGATAAAAATAGATTTATAAAATTATAAAAAAATAATTGATTAATTTATTCAATCATTTTGCAGATATTTTCTATTTTCGCTACGGTCTCATCAACAATTTCATTTGTATGTTGCATACAAGTATAAAATCTACTCCCCGCAACTGAAATTATATTTTCGCAAATTAATGCCGCACCTAGATGCTCCATAAATTCCTTACGTTCCCTTATTTGACCAAAATGTTTAGGATTATCCATATCTAAGCTCATTACAGCGGATGTATGCATATGAACAGTTGCATTAAAGTTATAGGAAATCCATGGTAAATTATATTTTTTAAATATTTCATTTAATCCATTTGCCAACAGGGTTCCTATTTTTCCTGCTTTCTCTGAAGCATTAGTTTCCTCAACGAATTTTATAGCCCAGTATGCTGCTGCACAAGTTAATGGGTTTGCAGCAAGGGTTCCACCACAATATGCCCTTTTTCTACCACCGCCTACTCCTGCAGCGATATATTGCATAATATCCGCTCGACCACCAATTGCGGCAGCAGATGGGTATCCATGCCCCACAATTTTACCAAATATAGAGATATCGGGATTAATCCCATAATATGCCTGACCACCGCCCATATGTAATCTAAAAGCACAAACAACTTCATCAAAAATCAATAACGCTCCATTTTCATGACAAAGTTCTTCCACTTCTTTATTAAATCCGGGTCTTACGGGATTTGCTCCACTCTCTGGACCCATAGGTTCTAGTAATACTGCCGCTATTTTCTTTTTCTCTTTAAATAATTGTTTTAATGCTTCAATATCATTTGGCTTGACTGACTCTATAAATTTAAACACCGGTTTTGGAATTCCATGTGATTCTAAAGTTTTTGTACCAGGAATATGCAAATCATAAACTAATTGATCACTCCATCCATGATAACCTCCTCCTATCTTAATAATCCATTTCCTACCAGTAAAAATTCGAGCTACTCTTATTGCTAACATATCTGCCTCAGTACCTGACTGAAGCCATCGTATTTTTTCACAGGAAGGAAAGTGTTTTTGTAATTCTTCTGCAGCTAATATCTCATATTCATTTGTAATTCCATGACAAGACCCTATTTCTTTAATTACTTCTATAACCTTTTTTGTATGAGGCGGATAATTATGTCCTAAAATGGTTGGACCTCCATTCATGAGGAAATCTACTAATTTAACATCATCAACAGTCCACATATAACACCCATCCACCCTTTTGGATGCTAAAGGAAATGGAAAATTAAATGCGAGATTATGCTCCACACCACCTGGAATAATCTTACAGGCTCTATCATATAACTCCTTTGATTTCTTATGTGTTTCCGTATATTTTTTAACAATTTTTTTTAATTCATCTGGCTTAAATTTCCTTAAAGGATTATTAACTATACCTTTTATTCCTTCCATTATTTCATTATAATTCATATTTCATTAATCACTTTCACTAATTTTAAAAAGCCTTTGACAATGTGCTTTTTTATTTAATAATATTTAAAAAATTAAAACAAAATATTAATTTAAGCAAAAAAACATTTTTAATAAGAACTTAAAAGGTGCTAAAAATGAATGAAGAAAAATATATCCTTGCTCACGATCATGGGACTTCTGGAAGTAAAGCTGCAATAGTCTCAATTCATGGAGAGGTTATTGGTTTTGAATTCGAAGAAGTTCCATTATTTTTACCCAGTGCGGGAGCAGCCGAGCAGAACCCAGATGATTGGTGGAATGCACTGAAAAAAACTATTACTAGGTTGCTAGATAAAAACTTAGTGCCTATTGATGATATAGTTGGATTTTGTAATACTAGCCAATGGAGTGGAACTGTTCCAGTTGATAAAGATGGAAATCATTTAATGAATGCAGTTATTTGGATGGATACAAGAGGAGCTCCTTACATTAAAAATCTTTATAAAGGAATAATAAAGGTATCAGGTTATAATTTAATAAAAGTATTAAAATGGATTAAAATTACAGGAGGAGCTCCAACTTTATCTGGGAAAGATTCGATTGCTCACATTTTATTTTTAAAGAATAAGCATCCTGATATTTATGATAAAACCCATAAATTCCTAGAACCTCAAGACTATATTAATTTAAAACTTACTGGTAAATTTGCAGCTTCTACTTGCTCTATTCAAGTCCATTGGATAACGGATGTAAGAGATGTTAATAATGTAGTTTACCATGATGGTCTCATAAAAAAATTAAAATTAAATAGGGAGCAATATCCGGACCTTAAATTGTCAACAGATGTTTTGGGAAATATTTCTGAAAAAGTTGCAGATGAATTAGGTTTAAATAAAGATGTTCAAATTGTTATGGGTGCCCCAGACATCCCTTCAGCGGCAGTAGGTTCAGGAGCTGTTAGAGATTATGAAGGACATATCTACATTGGGACATCATCATGGTGTGTATGTCATGTACCGTTTAAAAAGACAGATCTATTTCATAATATGGGAACATTAATATCCGCAATTCCTGGAAGATATTTGTTTACAAACGAGCAAGAAATTGCTGGAGGATGCCTTTCATTTATGAGAGATAATATATTATATCATCAAGATGAGCTACTTCTTGAAGAGAAAGTTCCCGATGTTTATAAAATATTTGATAGAATTGTAGAGAAGGTAGAACCTGGAAGCAATAAACTCATTTTTACTCCATGGTTATATGGAGAGCGATCTCCTATTGATGATCATACAGTTAGAGGGGGACTTTATAATCTCTCATTAGAAACGCACAGAGAGCATATGATAAGAGCAATATTTGAAGGAGTTGCTTATAATTCCAGATGGATATCTCAATATGTCGAGAAAAATATTAAACGCCCCTTAAATCCAATAAATTTAATTGGAGGAGGGGCAAACAGCAATATATGGTGTCAAATTTATGCTGACGTTCTTAACAGAACAATTAGACAGGTTGAGAACCCAATTGAAGTAAATGCACGAGGAGCTGCTTTTATTGGAGCAGTTGGACTAGAATACATAACTTTTGATGAAATTCCAAAATATATTAAATATTCAAACATCTATGAACCCAATCCTGCAAACAGAAAAATCTACGATGAGCTATTCCAAGAATTTATTACTATTTATAAGAATAATAAGAAAATGTACAGACGTTTAAACAAATTTCATTAATTTTATTTAAATCTTTATTATTAGACATTGACATACATGAAAGATATAGAAAAATCAAAAGAAAAAATTATCGAAGAACTAGAAAAAAGACTGTCTAAAGATTTAACTTATGATTCTGGATTCATATTAGGCTCTATGTGCTCAGAACCACTGAAATTTGCAACTGAAATTTATTCAAAATATATTTCCAAAAATCTTGGAGATCCGGGTTTATTTCCAGGAACAATGGAACTTGAACATGAAATAATTCAAGAATTGGGAGGTTTGTTCGGATGTCGAAATGTTGTAGGAACTATTACTACTGGGGGAACTGAATCTAATATTATTGCTATGAGAATCGCAAGAAACTTGTTCAAAAATAAAAGAAATCCAGAATTCATTGTTCCTGCATCGGCACATATTTCATTTGATAAAAGTGCAGAATTATTAGGAATTACCCTAAAAAAAGCAAAATTAACGAAAGATTTTTACTTGGATTTAAATCATCTTTCATCTCTTATATCCGAAAATACGATTGGTCTTGTAGGTGTAGCTGGAACAACTTCATTAGGTTTAATTGATCCTATCGAAAAACTCGCAAAAATATCAGAAGAAAATAGTCTATTTCTACATGTGGATGCCGCATTTGGTGGCTTTATCCTTCCTTTTTTAAAAGAATTGGGATATAATATCCCGAGATGGGATTTTTCTATAAAAAATGTATTATCAATAACTGCAGATCCTCATAAAATGGGCTTAGCTCCTATTCCCAGTGGAGGCTTTTTATTAAAACCATCATCATTATATGAAGAATTTGGATATGAAATCCCTTATCTTGCTGGTGGGGTCTTTAAACATTTTA
>JAHLWH010000038.1 GCA_019058015.1 Promethearchaeota archaeon
ACTGGAACTTCTCGAAATTCACTTGAAGATATGTCATCCAGTACCAATAACTCTGCATCCATTTCAGATAACTCATCTCTTGCTATATCTTGAACATCTGAATCTCCTGGAAGTTCGCTTGCTAATTCACTATCCGTATCCGATAATCTGACATTCAGTTCCGACATGTGATTACTCTCTTCATCCTGTTTAATTAGAAGGGAGGTAGTCGTTCCTTCGTTGTCATTAATATATGGATTTATATCTGAATGATCAAGTTCAATTGGCTCTGTTGATATTCTCTCTTTGGTATCGGGATCCAAACTGCCTAAATCTGAAAGGCTCGGATCAAAATTTACTCTTACATCACCGAGATTAGGGTCAAAAACTCTTACATCACTGTGATCAGGTTCAAATGGCTGGACTTCATCTAAATCTTCGTTTGAATCCTCTTTTAAATCTTCACTTAGACCCTCATCTGAATCTTCTTCTATATCCTCACCTAAATCTTCTTTAGAATCCTCATCTAAATCTTCTTTAGAATCTTCATCTAAATCTTCTTTAGAATCCTCATCTAAATCTTCTTTAGAATCCTCACTTAAATCTTCTTTAGAATCCTCACTTAAATCTTCTTTTGTATCTTCTTCTGACTCATTATCTTGAGTTTGTTCTCTTAATTGGGACATGTCTCTTAATTTTCTTTAATTGAATACGAATTTAACACTCGACAAATTTCTTTAAAAGTCTCATCAAAAACCTTTTGAACAAATAATAACTTTTCTTTTACTCCTTCCCCGCTCATAAAATTTTTATGCATTTCAGAAATATTATTAAACATTTTCTATCAACTTTCCTATTTTTAGTATCTCAATAAAACAATACTATTTAAAGGAAAAACCTAGATTAATTTTTTTTATTATTCATAAAAAGTTAAATATTTCTCGGTTTTATTGAATCCTAAAGATAAAATGTATAATATTGAATCTTTATTATTAAAATTTCAGAGATTGTCGCATCCGTGATTATTAAAATCGAAAAATTAAGATAAAGGTGGAAAAAATAAAATGGATTATCTAATTTTTCTAGTCCCTGACTTATTAGAAGTTTTTTTTAATGAATTGCCTAATACATTTGTAGATCTGTTGAATTTTATGCGCGTATTTGGCTCCATGTTACATTTATTACTGGGAGTTTTCGGAATAGTATGTTTATTAGGTAAAAATTATTTTAAAATGAATGGTGCAAAATTTCTTATCTTTGCGGGTATTCTTTTGATAGTATGTGGTCCAGATTACGGTCAGCATTACTTTAAAATAATTTAATTTGAAAGGAAGGAAAAGAAAATAAGTATTAATTTTTGTCATACAATAGTCCTAATAAGTTAAGGATTTAATGAGTAAAAAGAGGATTAGAGTTGGCGAAATTAAAATTAAATAAATAATTTTATTGAAAGGAAAGACATGCCGATAAGATTTTTAAGGAAGAAATAAAGAAAAATCAGAAATTTAATACTTGGTTAAAAAATAAATGTTAATTTTATAACTTAATGATAGAAATGAATGATATGAATAGCAATTATCAGCAAAAATGTTTTATTAACGATTATATTATGCTCTCTATGGAGGGAGATAAGACAGTGTTATATATAAAAGATCGACATAATAATTTCATCCCATATCGTCGCTGCTCACATTTTATGTTTAATTCAAAATTAAGAAGATTACTAGATGTCTCCAAGTTAGCAAGAATATTTTTTGTCCGAATTTCATTCATACAAATGAAGAAATTCGCATCGAAGATAATTTGGGAATTCATTAAAATATAATATTAATATATAAAATATTATATTTATTGAAATTTGAAAAAATCGTGAAAAATATTTGTTAAATAGAAATTTTAAGCTAATCAGTTTTATTGGATTTTCGGAATCAGGGAAAACCAACTCAATTTTGTCGATTATAAACTATTTAACAAAAAATACTAATTATAAAATATTTGTTTTAAAAAATATCCACATTCATTCGCTTGATCTTAAAGGAAAAGACTCTTTTCAATTTTCTGAAGCCGGAGCGAATTGTGTAATTACAAAATCTAATAATCAAACAACTTTTTTCTTAAACCATGTCTTAAAAACTGAGGAAATATTTGATTGGATTGAAAAGGCACCAATAAAGCCGGATATAATTATTGCTGAGGGATTTAGGGATTTCGAATATGATAGGATTTTATGTGCTAAGGATTTTAAAGAAGTAGAAGAACAGATTGATGATACAATAAAAGTAATTTCAGGATTAATTGCAACTAAGAAACATAAAAATAATGATAATTATAAAGGGATTCCTATAATAAATGCGTTAGAAAAACCTGAATTTATTTTAAAAACCTTATATCCAAAATTTTTCCAGGCGTTGTAAAAAATTGGAGAATGTAAAAGATTCAAATCTTAAAAAAGAAATTCTTAGAGATCTGGAAGAAATTATACCAGAAATCGAGATTACTACTATAAAATTTTTAAAATCACGAAAAAATTTAATTTTTTCAATAAGCTTAAAAAATCCACAAACTTTACCCAAAGAAATAATAATAAAAAAGTTTTCCGGTGAAAGTTTCAATACAGAGTATAAGAATTTAATCTCTAATTTTCAGAAAGGTATTTTAGTTCCAAAAATTTTTGCCAGTAAAAAACCTTACATTCTTATGGAAAAAATTGATGGACTTAACTTATGTGATCTCCTTAATGATGACTTGGATAACTCTACAGAAAATAGCATTTTTATCGTAAAAAAAGAAATCTTTGAAAAATTAGCGGAATGGTTATATAATTACCATGAAAAAAATATTACCTCTGATAAAGAGAGTCAGATCTTGGTGAGAAATAAGGGAGATTTACGATTAAAAAATTTTATTTACTACGAAAAAAATATATATGGCATCGATTTCGAGAACGTTCATGAAGGAATCCCTGAAAATGACATTGCTGAAGTAATTGCTTCGATCATTACAACAAGTCCTGGAGATATATTTCGAGATGAATTATTGGAATTTAAATTAAATTTAATTTTAGATTTCTTATTACGGTACATAAAGATAAACACAAAATTTATCTTATCAAACGAAGAAATCGTCAAGTGTGTATATTCCAATTTAAAGATTGTTGCCAAAAGAAGGCGTGTTGAATATAATGAAGAAATTTTAAATGAAAAAATTCAAAATTTATTAGAAAAAATAAAAAATCTCTTTTAAAAAGATAAATCCCATAGTTCAATTATATTAGAAAATATAATTTTAATATCTTCTGTATTCCTTTTTTCTTTATTAATAATTTTGGTTAAATCGTTTAATAAATCATCTTTATTCTCAGTACTCTCTTTTTTTTTCTCGAATTGCAAGAAGAATTTATTTAAAGGAATAACTACATCTTCTATTAGAAATTCTTCTAAATATTTTTCGTTATGGAACAATTCTTGATTGTATATCATGTCAATCATAGATAAACTCCAGTCTGAATAGAAAACATCTTCAGGAATTTCTAGATATTTTTTAAATAGGTGTTTAACCTCTTCTTTATTTACACTCAAAAAATAGTCAGGCCAGATGTCATCTGAGAGATTTAAATCCTTGAAAATTGATAATTCTAAGACTCTAGTGGCTACATTTTCGGGAATATATCTGGATCTTGGATCAACAAAATTTTTAGACGCATCCTCTACTTTTTCTCTTAAAAAAACTTTATTGATTAAACTATATAAACTCCTGCAAATAAAATCAATGGCTTTCTCGAAACTGATTTTATTTTGAGATTTTTTTAACTTTTTATTTTCCTCCTCAATCAAAGAAAGGAATTTCTCATTTAAGCTTTTAAGAAACGTCATGAAAAATATTTCATTTATATTCTGAATTTTTTTCTCATTTAACAATTTATAAAAGAAATCTTCAATTCCAGGTAAATGTGATAAAGATAATGCAATATTGGAAAAATATCCAATAGATCTTATAGTTTTAAATGAGATTTTATCTTTTTTAGACAAATTATGCTCTTTTATAAGATCTCCAAATTTTTTTGGAAAAAATAATAGGTCGCTAATCTCAAGCGATTCTAAAGTTCGTCCAAAAAAAAATTGCAAATATAATAAGAAAAGTTCATATTGATTTCGAAATGAAGGTCTGTTATTCGCTTGAAAAGTACTAAATAATGTAGAATATTTATTAATAAAATTAAAAATCCGTATTAATGATTCATTTACCTCTGGTGGATAATCCAAATTTGAAAGAAAATCCTCTTGAATTATTTCAATTGTATCAAAGATGCTATCTTCGACACGCGAACAAACAAAATTTAGGAAATCTAAGAAAGGTGAAACATTTTCGAGCAGTGTGCATTTCTTAAAAAAAGTAAAAATTATATCGACTAATTGATATTTCGCTAAGGGATAATTTTTTAGAGCAATCTTAGTTAAAATATTTTTCCTCTCCATCAGTGTTTTTTTATATGAATCCGGAATCTCTGAATGTCTTATCGCAAAATTATATAGAATAAAAGCAAAATATCCGTCCATAATTTCATCAGGACTACGTCTAATTGTAATTAAAAGATTAAGATAAGATTTTTTCCCTTTTTTTTTCAGCCGGGCACCGTTCTGAGAGATCCAAATTTTTTTATTTATCGTTTTTCGAATAATCATCCCTAAAATCGTAATAAGAACCTCAAATATAAAAGGAATTATTCTGTCGTAATCTAATGGATGAGAAACGCGTTCTTTAAATTTGGTAATTAAATTCATCTCATCTTCCGAAAAATAAAATTTATATTCAAAATATAAATCATTATCCGTAACATTCTCTTTTGATATTAATTTTAGGTTTTTTGAATTAAATCCAAAGAGATTATCTATAGATTGCCTAAAAAAGTAATCAAAATTTCTAAGAAAAAATATTGTATACCGATATTTTATTTTTCTTTGTTCATTTTTCTTTTGAAATTCTTTCCACTTATCTGAAATATCCGATATAAATGCACTGTATACCGTTGTATCGCTTTTTAGTTCATTTAAGATAATTTTATTAATCTTTCTTAAATTAAATATATTATCTTTAAGTTGTGAGCCAGCTCGTAATATTAGATGTTCCTTGTTTTCAGTCAAAATTAACTCCCGATCTATCTATAATTTATATTGCTTCGGCTTAATTAAAATTTTGATTTAACTAGTATTAAATTTTTTCGTATTAATGTATACGTATGGAAAGTAAAATCCAAATTTTAGAGAAAAAAATAAAAGATTTATTAAAAAAATCAATTAGACGAGCAATAACAACTATTCCAGAGGAGATTTCTAATTTCTTTGAGAGGTTATATGAAGAGGAAGATAATGAAATAAACCAAACTCAAATTCGCTTAATTTTAGAAAATTTCCAATATGGAAAAAAGGTTGAAATCCCATTATGTCAAGATACTGGCATCTTAAACTTTTATATTAAATTAGGAAATAAATTTCCGATTATCTCTAGTTTTAGAAATATTATTGATAAAGTCGTTCAAGAAGCAACGACAGATATACCTTTAAGGAGTAATTCTGTAGATCCAATAACTAATAAAAATACCGAGACCAATATTGGATTAAATTCACCACCGATTTCCATAGAAATCATTGATAGTTCGAGTGATTTAGAAATAATTATTTTACCTAAAGGAGGAGGGGCTGAAAATATATCAAAATTATTTATGTTGGATCCTATTGATGGATTAGAGAGATTTCCTTTAATAATTAGAGAGTTAATTCAGAAGGCTGGAGGCAAACCCTGTCCCCCAATTATTTTGGGTATTGGATTAGGTGGTGATGCTAGTAATTCGATGATATTAGCAAAAAAAGCATTATTACGACCTATTGGAATCACCCATAAGCGTCAGGATGTAGCAGAATTAGAATTAAAAATTAAAAATTCTCTAAATGAGCTTAATATTGGTATAATGGGATTAGGTGGAAAAGTCACGTGTATAGATGTACATATTGAGGTTTCAATGAGACATCCAGCATCATTTCCGGTAGGTGTAATCGTACAGTGCTATTGCCATCGAATTGCATCTTTTAAAATTAACAAGGAGGGTGAATTAATTTATGAGGCATAATATTAATTTACCTACTAAAGTAGAGGATCTTTTGTCATTAAAAATTGGTGATATAGTTTATTTAAATGGTTCCATCATTACGGCAAGAGATTTAGCCCATAAAAGAATAAGTAACTATATTCATGAAAAGAAACCTTTACCCCACTCATTTAATAAAATAAAGAATACTGCATTATATCATTGTGGTCCAATCATAAAAAAAATCAATGAAAAGTATAAAATTATCTCTGCAGGTCCTACTACTAGTGCGCGTATGAATTCCGTCGAAAATGACATCATAAAATTTTTAGATATTCATATTCTTATAGGTAAAGGCGGAATGAAAAATTTAGATGAAAAAAATCTAAAAGTAATTTATTTAAGTTATCCTGGCGGTTGTGGGGCGGTTGCATCAAGGATGATTAAAGAAGTTGTTCACGTTGAATGGCTTGATTTAGGTTCCAGCGAAGCTGTATGGTTTTTAAGGGTAGAGCAATTTGGTCCTTTGATTGTAGCACAAGACATCTCAGGAAATAGCTTATATAAATAAGAGATTTACAAATTTTTATTCTACTAATTTTTTAAAATTTTTTGAGATTTCAAAATTTCAGCTCTTTCTTTAAGCAAACTTTTTATTATATTATACAATTAACAAATAATTCACTTCCAACTTTGAAGTAATTTTCCCAGATCCTCTAATGTCCCGCTATAAGTCGGTTCTGGGATAATAGGGGCTAAATGTGTTCTAGGACTAGTTATAAGGAAGGTACTATAGCCAAGATGAGCGGCAACCATGTCCCTATCCTCGTCACCAACCATAAGACACGCTTCAGCATCATATCCGATATTCTCAAGAATTTGTTTATAATAAATCAGATTTGGTTTGCATCCGCGAGTATTTTCGGTACAGGTAACTAACATATATGGAAAGTCAGCTACATCTGCCCACTTTAACCTTTGTTCGATGGCTGTAGAAGGGAAGACAGGAGTAGTAGCAATAACTACATCATAACCCAAGGCAAAAGTTTGCTGAACTACTTGACGTGCACCATGCTTTTGGCTTGTATATTGACGCAAGATCGGAAATTTGTTTTTGTAGAAATCCCTTAAAATGGCCTCCAATTCTTCTCGAGGATAACCTAATAAGGGACAAAAGGTAGACCAGAAAACCTCCTCATTAAAGGCACTTCCGTCGTTATCTACTATGGCATTCCCCGCCACCATTAAATGTTTAAAGATCTTTTCGGGTGGCTGGATGTGAGCTAATGAAGCTGAAAATATCTTAAAGTAATGTGATAAAAATTTATCTATATCATTATTCAGCAATGTACCGTCAAGATCAAATAATATCACTTTAATATTCTTAACTTTTAGTTGTTTTAGATTAAAATTGTCACTCATCTTTACTGATCTCCTTTCTATTCATAATTTATAATTTAATTTAAATTAAATTTTTATAGAAATAAATCTAATTTCTTTTTTTTTTTAAAACTAGACCCCCAATCGGGATATTTAGAATTTTTTGTATAATTGGGCATTTTGCCTTAAGAAAAAAATATATTAGCCCTTTAGGTTTAAGATCATAACTTGTTTCAAAATTTCCTTGCCCTTTCATAATAATCAAATCACTTGTGTTAAATCTATCAATAAATTCTGGGGTAGATTTTTCTAAAATCATCCCTGGGTATGGTGCACTCTCTATAACACCACAAATTTTATCAAGTCCTGTAAAAATTGCATCTTCCATCGTTGCATCATTAATTATTGGCGCAGTTCGAACAGAGAAAAAAATTTTTTTATTTGGATATATTTTCAAAATCTCTTCTACTAAGACTTTATCAAAGAAAATTTCACCTGTATTATCTCCAACAATTAAAATTGTTTCAGCCTCATTTAGATCTTTCTCAAATTCAATGAAATCATTTATCAATAAATCTTCCTCAGTAATTTGTTGTATATCATTTTCTATATCTATCACAGCTGGAACTGCCAGATCAATAGCATTACCCATTATTGAAAAAATACACGCTTTTAACAAAGGATTATTTGAATCTTTTACCATTTCTTTTAATTTTGGATATAATTTTCTTCCAATATTTTGGAATTCAATTTTAGCTTTTTTAAAAGGATCGGGATCATTTAAAATCTCATTTACCAATCCATAAACAACTTTACCAACAATAGGATGCCTAAATTGATTAAATGGTAAATCTATTAATCTTTTCATTACTTCTCTTTGATGATGTAAGATTTCTTCGGTGGTAATGCCTGATTTACAAGAAATTAGTGATCTTTTTAGTTGCTCAAAAAGACAGCTGACGCAATCGGGTTGAAATTTCATTACATGTGAAAATATTCTAAAACCTAAAAATTTTTAGTAATTAATCCTTTGGGGACGAGTTTTAGAAATAGAATTTCTTTAAACCTTCTACATTATAGCTCTCAAAAAAATCTTTTGACGGCCTAAATATCGGAATATCATCATCAACTAGCCCACATTTCCGATAAATCCAGTAAATTTCCGATAAATCCAGTAAATTTTCCAATCAGAAAAAAAAAAACAACTTCAAATATGGGAAATGTATTTCAGAAACCAAATCGGGTTTTTTGAGAAAACAATTAAAGATTATGGGGAATGTAGAGGTGATTTAACCCGATTTATCTTATTTAATTTTTATTAAGTTTAAATACTTCAATATAAAAGTTTAATTAGAGAAAAATATATATTTTAATTGTAAAGAAATTATGTCCGAATTTAAGAGACTGAGAAGGAAAGAAAAAATAGAGATAAAAAAAGAAGCGAGGGAATGCGTAGAGATCAATGGAAAAAGATTTGAGATGAAAGAGGACAATTCTCTTTATTTAAGGGAAAAAGGCATAAAGCGTATTTCTGATATTAAAGGTTTAGAAAACCTCACTAATTTAAAAGGGCTCAACCTCTCTGCAAATAATATTGGATGGATTGAGGGACTTGAGAATCTTCCAAATTTGGAAAGACTCATATTGAGCCAGAATCATATCTCCGAAATTAAAGGGCTTGAAAACCTTATAAATTTAAAAGATTTGCGGCTTGGTAGAAACCAAATTACTGAGATTGAAGGTTTAGAATCTCTGTCAAATTTAAAGGAATTATTATTGTATAAGAATCGGATTATTGAATTTAAGGGATTGGAGGGTCTTTCGAATCTTGAAGGTTTAGATATTAGTCATAATAAAATTATCGAACTTAAAGGACTTAAAAAGCTTAGGAATTTAAAAGAATTATGGATTGATAATAACCAAATCACCGAGATTAAGGAAATAGAAACCCTCTCTAATCTAAAAAGTCTTGCATTATCAAGGAATAGTTTATTCGAAATTAAAGGGTTAGAGAATTTAGAAAAATTAGAATCTTTAAGTTTAGAGCACAACCGATTGAGGGAAATTAAAAATTTAGAGAATTTAACGAATTTGCGGGATCTAGACCTAAGTCACAATCGAATTCATGAAATTAAAGAGCTTGAGATGCTTACAGAATTGGAGTCTCTGCATCTGGAAGGGAATTGGATTGTTGATATTAAAGGATTAGAAGCATTAAAG
>JAHLWH010000039.1 GCA_019058015.1 Promethearchaeota archaeon
AAATATTTTATCTCTATCTTAAAGAATCTTAAACCATTTATATTATAGACATTAATGCTAAATATTTTTACAATATTATACCATTTTAAATGCTTCTAATAATGATTTATTAGCTTTATTCATAAATTCAACCGCTTCTTTCATTTTTTCAGCCACTTCTTTTAAATCCATTTCAGTTGCCATTTCAATTCGATTATTTAATTTTTCCAAATGTGAAGAATTGTGGTCGTTCCAATATTGTATATACTTTTTTAATTTTTCTTTTTGATCTTTCATAATAATTCTCGATTAGTATTATCTTAATAATATTTTTTATGTCAATTAAAAATAGTTTTGCATTAAAAATTAATTTAATTATTAGAAATAACTAATTTTTTATTAAAAAATTCAATTTAGAACATTAAATATTTAATAAGGAAATTAATCTTTTTTATAATGATTAGGAATGGAAACTAATTTCACCCAAGCAAGAAAGTGGATTATTTCAGCTATATATGATATAAAGAGAGTTTTAAAGGACCTTAAAACGGAAGATTTTGCCGATATTGCTTTTAGAAGTCAATTTGCCGTAGAGAAATTAAATAAATCTATTCTAAATTTAATGGGAATAAAAATTCAAAAAACACATACTCCAACTCGGATCCTAAAAAATATTCTTAGAAATGAGGATATGTTAAGTTTAGATAATAAAACTGAGAATTTAATTGAAAAAATTTGTAAATATTCGAAAATTTTTGAAGATGAGGGTGCCAAAACGAGATATGGGATTTTTAAAAAAGATGAATTAATCTTAGCTGAGGAAATTTATTCTTCTATTTTAGATATTGAATATTTTCTAAAAAATCTAGGAATAGTAATTAAATTATTTTTAACATTACTTAAAGAATCATTCAAAATAACTGAAAAGGAATTTGAGGAATTATCTCAATTAAAAGAATTCTTAGGAGAGTTAAGATAATGAAAATAGATCTTTCTTTTATTAATAATGAATTTTTTTATAGTATGATGGATGAATACCTTGATAAATTATTTCAAACAGATAAAAAAATAAAGGGGATTATACTATTTGGGTCTTTAGCTAGGGGTGAAGCAATTAATTCTAATGAAAAATTAAGTGATATTGATTTATTAGTGATTTTTTATGATAAAGAAATTCCTGAAGATCATATAAAATTAATTAAGACTAAAAATAAATTAATAGGATTAGCATCATCTGGTATAGATTCGATTTGGACAACAGAATCTTCTTTTAAAAAATTAATACAACATAAAGCTGATTTAATTTTAGATTGCATGGAAGATGGAAAAATCTTATTTGACCCAGATGGATTAATAAAGGATCAAAAAATCAAATTATTTAAAGAATTAAAAGAAAAGGGAGTTAAAAAGCGAAACTCTTACTGGATATGGCCATTAAAACAAATTGGAGATGAAATTGAATGGTGAATAGTGAAAAATTTTTAAATAATCCTTTTTCTATTGCTATTTTGAGATATTAAGAGTAAATTCAATATCTTTTTAATTTCCTAAAATTTCTTAATTTTTCCCATTAAGAAGAAATATCCCATTCTCTAAGAGCTAAAACAATATTTAAAAATTGTTTTTGAAAATTTAATGGTGTTGAATATTCATGGAAATATAAAAACGGGCTAAAATTAAAAAGAAAAGAAAGAAATTTACTTTTTTTCGGAAGCCACCTTGTTTCTGATATGTTTTTGTATAATTTAATTCCAACTCTATTTAATTTAGAACATAATCGATTTGAAGTCATAAAAATTGCTATATTAGGAGATTCAAATTTTTTACTTTTAATACACTTGTATCGAAAATCAAATTGAATATAATATTTTTTTTTCAATTTAACCATAAATTTATCATGTAATATGCCCCAAATAATAGGAAACGCAATACTTAAAAAAATATCTAATAGAATCACCCCAAAAATCAAAATATCTATGATATAATTATAGGAATAAGAAACGCCAATCTTAATTAAGATAAATATTATAATAAAAATACTATTGAATATAAAAAAATATAATCCGGTTTTATACCCTCTTTGAATTTCAAAACCTAAATTATTAAGTTCCATTTTAATAAAATTAACAAATGTAGGAGAAAAATTTTGATGAGCTAACTTAAAAAATTGAAAAATTAAATAGAGGATTATACAAAAAAAAATCCAAGTAATTACTTGATCTATTAAGTTAATTTGTTGAAAATCTAAAAAATAACCTTTATTATCTGTATTAATTTGATAAGAAAATAATAAATAAATTGGATAAATTATACAAACTGCTATAATATAAAGAAGGGCTCTATATTTCTTTTTAAAATATTCAGATCTTGTTATATTAATAAATTCGGATGTGCTTTTTTCATTTTCAAAATTTATTTCTGATAAAAAATTGTTATGAACTTTTATTTTAAACCACTCCAAATTTTTACTTTATTTTTATCATTCTCTGGGGTTGTCCAAAATTTTTCAACAATTTCACGGAATAATTTAAAATCTGGATTATCTCTTTCATTTAATTTAACAATATGGAATTTTGAAGTTTTCTTTCTAATTTTAATATAATTTTGTTTTTCTAAATATTCAAATGCATGTAATAATTTTTCCCCTCTATCTATGTTTAAACTATTTCTCACATCAGTTTTATTAATCACAGATTCAGGTTTTTCTAACTTTGCTAAACTCATTAAAACCTGACCCCCCCGGAGAGATGCAATATTTGTTAGTTTATCAAAAACCCTGCATATAATCTTCATTATCTCATTGAAATCTTCATAAAACTTTATTTTTTCAATTCCTTTTAATTCTAATATTTTAGTAAAATCGTCTAATCCATATTTTTTTATAAAATCTACTAAAGAAATCGTCATAATGATATAATATATAAAAGCATATATAAAAAAATATCATATGGAAATAATTTTGATTTTTTATATTTATTTTTTTAGCATATTCTTGTTAAATAACATCATTTTCCTGTTATTTTAAACCAAAATTATGTTTTTAATTACATTAACCCAAGCTTTGAATACATGAAGAACATATCTATTTTTATATTATTTTATACTAATTTTTTATTTAGAAAATAAAATTAATAAATTAATTAAAATTTCCAAAATGATTAGAAGTCATTTTCAAATTTATTAAAAAAACCTTAAAATTAAATTTAGAATTTTAATAGTATATTAAAAAATTCCCATTATATAAAGATGTCAAAAATAATTTCCCAAATATCTCGCAGAATTAAGCGTGCATGTGCAGTTTGGGAAATTACTTTAAAATGTAATAGTAAATGCATTCACTGCGGTTCGGACGCAGGAAAATCTCGTTCAGATGAATTAAGTACTAAAGAAGCTCTAGAATTGGTTTATGATTTATATTCATGTGGGTATAAAGGAGTCGCTTTAATGGGTGGAGAACCATTAGTGCGACAAGATTGGTATCAAATAGCAAAAGAAATTAAAAAATATAAAATGAAACTCTCAATTGTTACTAATGGATTAAATATACACGATCATATTCAAAAAATAAAAAATTTAGATGTTGATTGTATAGCCTTAAGTTTGGATGGTGGCAAACCTAAAACCCACGATTATCTTAGAGGTATAAAGGGTGCATTTAATAAAACATTAGATGCGATTAATCTGTTAAAAAAAGAAAATTTACCTGTTAGTGTTATCACAACTGTTAATAGATTAAACTTTAACGAATTAAACTTAATAAAGAAATTATTAATTGATAGAAAGGTTGCATGGCAAATTCAAATAGCCATTCCAATTGGACGTTTTCCAAAAGATTTAGTTATATCAAGAGAGCAATTTTATATGTTGGCCTTGTTTATCGCAATTAACCTTAAGAATTATACAGTTAAAAGATTACCTTTAATTGGTGCCCATTGTATGGGATATTTTTCAAGATTTATTCAAAACTTAGGGTTAGATCCATGGATTGGATGTCAAGCAGGTTATTCAGTTTTAGGTATTCAAAGTAATGGAAATATTAAGGGGTGTTTAACTTTATCAGATGAGTTTATTGAAGGAAATATAAGGAGCAAAAGTTTATATAATATTTTAAATAGCCCAAGGGCATTTAATTATAATCGAATTTTTAAAAAAGAAAACTTAAAGGGGTATTGTATCACTTGTGATGTAGTAAAAGAATGTAAAGGTGGTTGTTTAGGTACATCTTACGCATTAGATTATTATAATGAACCTTATTGTTTAAGAGCAATTGAGGATCAACTGTTTAAATTTGACCAAACTCCAATTAGGTGGAAGATTAATTCAATAATTTCAAAATACAAAAATTTATATTATAATATCTTTTTTAAATAAAATGGAAAATTAGTAGATATGAGTGTTTTTCCTAAGATGTTTAATAAATTAATCCAGTTTTATAAAATAGGAATTGATCTGGGATTAACCAAGAAAGAAATGAGCCGAACTTTTTTATTTCAAAATAGACGTTCTTTACTTTTAAGCCTTTTAATTATGATCTTAATCTCCATATTTGCTTTTATCTTAGCCATTGCATTTATAGTAAACTCTAAAGAAATTTATCCTAGTGGAGCTTTATATTCAAGTGTAAGTATTAACGAATTTAAAAATAAAAAATATAGTATAATTAATAAAATTAGAAAAGTTTTGGTGATATCAGTATAATGTTTAATGATTTATTACAATTTTATAAAATTGGTAAAGGTTTGGGGCTAACTAAGAAGGAGATAAATCAAATTTTCTTTTTTCAAAAAAAAATACCTCTCTCAATTGGTCTTCTAGTAATTCTTATAGTATCAATATTGACATTTATCCTATGGAACATAATAGTTTTAATATATATACAGAATTCAGGAACTGTTTATGCAGAAGGAGCTTTTTATGGAAGTGTAAGTATAAATGATTTTAAGAAGAAAAAATAAGATGGTATTTTAGTTATGGAAAAAAATTTCATTTCTAATATCTATTTAAGATTCTTTTTGCCTTTAAACTACTTCCAAATATTTTTAATTTGAAAATAAATGAAGAAAATTTAATTTTAAAAAAAAGGGGAAAAATTTGATATTTCAATCAGCCTTTTTTTCAATAGCCCTAATAATTTCAATTATTGATATTATTACAGGTTCAATAATTGGAACTATAATTACAAAATGGTTAGCTAGTAAAAAAAATTGGGATAGTTCATTAAAAGTTGCATTTTTGGTAAATTTACCTTGGATTCTATTAAGTTTAATATTAAGTATTCTTGAGACTTTCTACATAAGAGTAATTTATATGGATTTTCCTTTTATAACAGTAAATATGCATATAATTGTAATTGTTAATCTCTTAATTGCATTTGTTATTAACACAATACTTAGTACTCTACTTGTCCATAGACTTTATAGAAAAGAACTTAATAATTCATTATTTTTTGTAACTCGTATATTAATAATCTTATATATCTTAATGTATATTTTTGCTATCATCCGTAGCTATTTTCTGGGTCTAGCAGCTATATCATAGAATCTAAATCATTGTTTTTTTGAATAAAAACTCTTAATAAAAAAAAGATTTTAAAAAGAATAAAATATAATAAAATTAGAAAAATTGAGACGACATTTAGAAAATGTTATTTAAAAACTTCATTCAATTTTATGAAATTGGTAAAGATTTAGGATTGTCTAGGAAGGAAATAAATCAAATTTTCTTTTTTCAAAAGAAAATTCCTCTATCATTTGGCCTTCTAATAATTCTTGTGGTTTCAATATTGACATTTTTCTTTTGGAACATAATTGTATTAATATATTTAGAGAATTCAGGAGCAGTTTATGCACAAGGAACAAAATATTCAAGTATAGGTATAAATGATTTTAAGAATAGAAAATGAGATTAAATATTGGTTGTGGAAAAAAATTTGAACCGGAGTATCTCAATATCGACCTTTACGACGATTTAATTGCAGATAAAAAGATGTCTGCTTTAAATCTTGAATTTGATGATAATTTTTTTGAAGAAATCAAAGCTATTCACGTAATAGAACATTTGGGATTTTTTGAATCAATTTATGCTCTCAGTGAGTTTTTCAGAGTTTTGAAGCTCAATGGTTTTTTAAACATTGAAACTCCCGATATTAATAGAGCTTTTCAACATTATTTGGATTCAGATGATGAACAGAAAAATGAAGTTTTAGGATGGATTTTTGGAATTCCACACGCTGGCTTACAGCATAAATTTTGTTTTCCTCTGCCTTTACTAATAGAATTATTAAAAAAAATAGGATTTGAAAATATAATTATAAAAAAATTTTACAATAATGAATCTATTCCAACATTGCGAATTAAATGCAGAAAGCTTGAGACAAATAATTTTTTAAAATTATTTCAAATTATGACTCACATTCGTAAAAAAATGATTACTGAAAATTATGTTAATTTTGATAATACTTTTCTGACAAAAGAACAAGAAGAACTGTTAAGTCTTTTTCTAGTTAAAATGATGGATTTTGAGAAAAATAAAGATAAAGCAATAATTATTGAAATATTAAAAAAAACTTTAATTTCTTCTCCACAACTAGTTAAATTCTTCCTTTACGAGTTTAAAAACAAGAAAATTCTCTCTAATTTTGCGTTAGAACATATTACAGAAATCACTGAAGATCTAATTAATATTAACTTCCCAAATATTTTATTTAATTCAATAAAGAAAAGCCCCACCATCCCAGGAACTCAGAGAATCGCATTTTCTGCAATTGAGTCATTTGGAAGCGAATTAATTAATAAATTAATCCTAGTTAAAAATAATAAAGAAAAATCGATAAATATTTTAAAAGAACAATCAGAAAAAATTAATAAACAAGAGACTAACTTTTATTCTTCTGATATCTTAAAAAGAAAATCTTTAGACTACTTTTACTTAGGAATTAAAGAATTTTATAAGAAAAATTATAAAAATTCATTAAATAAATTTTTAACTGCTATTAAGCTGTATAGAGATGATTTTTTATATTATTGGAATTTGGCGAAAGTCCTAGTAAAATTAGATTTGAAATTACAAGCAAAGAAATATTATAGATGGACGTTAAGATTAGTAAGAATTAGCAAAATTGAAAATAAAAATTATATTAAAGATGATATTAAAAAAGAATTCAAATGGATAAAAAAAATGAAAGGAGAAATTCCCAAATTTGAACCAACTATTTCCCTAGAAAAATTTTATCCAAAAAAGAGAAATTATATCTAATATAGAAGATGTATATTTTATTGAGAAGAGATGCTCCTCTGGTAAGTAAGGTTCTGTCATACACTCAAAATGTGGTGCCTGTTAAAGTTAAGTAAGGTATTTTTTGTGGATCTACCCAATCAAATGAGCTGTAATAACATCGACTTCCACCGAATTTCTACCATCGATTAAAAGGTTAAATTCTTTTATTTTGGTTATCCATAAAGATTTGTATAATCCCCTGTAAATTTTGTTCATATAAATAATACATGGGGCAAAAATTTATCATCTTCCTTTTTTTATTATGATTAAGGAATGGAATTTAATTTCACCTAAGCAAGAAAGTAGATTATTTCTTGTAGAAAAGCTTCAAAAACAGTGATTTCTTATAAAAAAAAATGAAAGATTTTATTAATTTTTCATGTATGATTAAAGCATAATAAAATGCAATTAGAAGTAAATAATAAAAAATATAAAGCAAATATACGTAAATCGTATATATTCAATTTAATTTTAGGGATACATACAGTTAGGGGCATATATATCCCATATATGACTGATTGGGGTCAACTTACATTTTTTGAGATAATGTTATTGCAAAGTTATTTTACATTTGTAATTTTTCTTCTTGAAATCCCATCGGGAGCCATT
>JAHLWH010000040.1 GCA_019058015.1 Promethearchaeota archaeon
TCACACCCCGTCTTACGATATTCATTATCGGATAGTGGGATCGGCGATGCGTCTTCGATACAGCAACTACTTTTGCTGTGAATATTATAAAAGGTGACTTGGGGGAAAAATTATATCATAAGAAGTTTCATTTAGATGTATCACTATCAATAGGGATGGAAAATCATCAATTAATTGAAAAAATAGCCACGCAAGATTTTGATGAAAAAAGGAAAAAGTCTCCGGATGTTCCAATACTCATTTCAGAGCCCCCAATTTATCCTAATAGTAAAAAGTGTTGCGATAATGCATTTAAAAATGATAAAAAATATCTGCAAAAACTTCTAAAAGATAAAATTGCTAAAGAATTAAGAATTGATCCTAATGAATTAGACCATATTAAAGTTGTGCTTTTTGATTATACCACTTGGTTACACAAAGTTAACATCATAGATAAGATTGAAAAATATCAGCATTCCAAAATTATGTTATTCATTGTCGGAACGTATTGGTTTCAAAATTGGATTAGTCGAGTTAAGAGACTCCCCAAAGATAAAAAAATTAAATATCCCGAAAATATTCGAATTATTAAATGGGATCTTTTTGCCGATTTGTTAAATTTAAGTGATGATAATCGGAAGCGACTTAAGGAAATTATTAAATTAACTAGATTAAGAGATTTAGAAACCTTGAGAAAAATTAACGAGCAAAATAATTATAAATTGCACATCCTAAAAAAATCAAAAACTAGAAAAAAAAGGGCTAAAAATAATTTGGATGCATTTTTAAAGAAAATTTAAAAAATTTATATTTTTGTATGCTCGATTATATTGAGAGTTTATAATCTCCGATAAGTTTACTTTAAATTAAGCCTTTTAAATCGGGCTATTCCTGTTTATGAATCTATAGAATTAGCGGGGAAAGTATTAGATTATCTGAATACTTATAGGGAATTCCTTCAAAATCACAATAAGTTTCCAAAGTAAATTAATACAATCTCTATGTTTAAAAGAAAATTAAAAAATAAAAAAAGAAAAATTAAAAATTATCTAGATTATTTTAACCAATCTTTTCTAAAATATCGCTTACTCTAGTTCTATGAAATTTAGTTCCCAACTCATCTGCTGGAATGCCCATTCCAAGAGCAATTAATTCAGAAATGTACAATATTGGGATTTTAAATTCCTCCTCGAATTTCTTAGATAAATCTCTCTGTTTTCCATCAAATTGTTGAAAACACGCAGGACAATTAACAACCAAGCAATCAGCACCTGCTTTTTTCATGGCATCCATCTTTTTCTTCAAGATTGCCATGCCATGATCCTCATACGCATTTGAAACTGATGAGCCACAACATAATGTTTCTTCTCCATAATCAACTACTGTTGCCCCACAAGCAGCAACAATCTCTTTAAGATCTATTGGATGCATAGGATCGTCAGTTTCCATAACCTCAGAAGGACGCATATAGTGACAGCCAGGATGGCACGCGACTTTTAAACCTGATAATGGTTTCACTGTGTAACTTTTAATCTTTTCTAATTCATCTTTAAGCACACTAACAAAGTGCTTTACGTCAATAGTTCCTTTATATTCCTTCCCGATTTTTGATAATTCTTTATTAATTTTGTCCTTTTTCAAATTATCATGTTTTAATGTATGATTAACTAGTTTTAATGTATTTGAACAGCCATTACAAAGAGAGATAATATCTTTTCCTTCAGATTCGGCTAATGCCAAATTACGAGCGCCTATTGCTAACCATCCATCATTATCAAAATTTGCAAAACCGGTTGGGTCAGGACAACACGAGAACGGAGCCTGAGAAGTTGCTATACCTAATTTATCAAAAACTTTTCTACAAGATGCTTCAATAAAAGGGATCCTATTACCAATCATACAACCTTCAAACATTTTAAACTCTGCCATTTTTCTTTACTCTCCTTTTAATTTCTTATCTATTCCCATATTTTTCAATAATGTAGTAAGTTCATTTATATCAGGTGCAGCGACCGTTGGTAATCCAAGTTGCTCACGTCGTCTTTCTATAGCAGGTTGAGATGGAACTGCTTTAGCATTTTCAAAAATTGTCTTTGCTTGGAGATAATAAAAATCTGGCGCATCTCCATTAGCAACGCTATGATTCTTTAATAATTTGAAAATCTCGGTTAATTCGATACTCTGTGGGCACACTTCATCGCATGTATCACAAACTGTACAACCCCATATAGCAATTTTTTCTGCTGAAAATATTGCATCTTTAAAGCCAAGCAATGCATTTAAAATATTTTGTCTTGGATTGTATGCATTATCAGTAACTTCGGCAACGGGGCAATTATCAGTGCATCGATTGCATTGATAACAATATTTGATTACACCGCTCATATGCATATCAAGAACTTGCTTTCTAAATTCAAAATCTGTTGCCATTTTTTTCACACACTTTTTTTTATTTTTTTCCATTTATTTATTGTTTATTGGCTTTTAACCCATGCAAGGGCAGTTATATCCAATCTATTGTTTTTATTGGACATTCATCCTAAACCAACATTCAATTCACGAGAGTAAATTTCTTTACCGTCCTCATTCACAACTGTGATGTGGGCGGCACACGATAGTCAACAATCATAACATCGGACTATCATTTCTAAGAGATTTACCACTCCTTCAGGAATATCTTCCATATTTTTCTTCACTTTTCTCCATTTATTTTAATTATTTAGAGTTAAAAAATCCTCTATAGTTTTTATTTTATCCAAGGGTCTGGCAATTTTAATCCATCTAATACTTTATCCTCAAACACCTGCTTAGCTACATGCATCAACGACTTCTCGATACCAGCAATATTATGATTTGTTGCGACTAACAGATTTAATTTCTTACAAATCCCATCTGCATCAGACCATATATGATATAATAATATTCCTCGTGGTGCTTCTGTGATTGCTATTCCTTCTGCCTCTTTTGGCTCAATATCTAATGTCTTACAATCTGGATTACATATATCTGAATCCTCAAGAAGTCCCGCAATTACTTCAATTGCCTCAACTGTCTCAATTATTCTGGCCCAATGATAGGCAAACGTATGATGAATGGGATCAGTTCCAATCTTTGCTTTCATAGCTTTCAAAGCCTCATCTGCTAGTGGAGTGGCCATTTTATCGGCGCAATTAGTCATTGCTAAACAATTAGCACGATATATTCCATCTGGATATCCAGCGGGCTTATAATATGTATGAGTTGCATATGAATGAGCTGGAACATGCTCTCCTATTACATCTAAATATTTATGAACATCATAATCCATTTTCTTACCATCTGGAGCAACAACACGAATATCTCCTTCATAAATATCATGAACTCCTTTATTAGTCATCCCAAGATAATAAGTTGGAACCACTCCCACATTTGCTATTACTTCCCAATAATCTTCTATAACCTTTAAGGCAATATCTACAGTTTTTTTTGTAAACTCAACTTGTTCAGGCACCATTTTTAGGAATTTTTGTCTAGCGTCCTCATCCATTGGTTTTTTCATTCCTCCGACTATTGCTGCAATCGGATGTATAGATTTACCACCTACCTCTGCGCACAATTTTTGTCCGAAGTCCATCATCTTTAAAGCCATTGCCCCAACATCCGGCATTTTATTAATAACATGAACTACATTTCTTAAAGCTGGATCTGCAAATGGACCAACTAAAAAGTCTGGTGCAGCTAAAGCATAAAAATGTAGCAAATGCGAGGAATATTGTTTTGCATTTATCAACAATTTTCTCAATTTTAATGCAGGTGTTGGAATTTGAACATTCCAAGCGTCCTCAACAGCCTTAGTTGGAGTTAAATGATGAGGAATTGGACAAATACCGCAAATTCTAGTTGTAATTCTTGGAACATGCTCACAATAACGCCCTTCACAAAACTTTTCAAAAAATCTAGTTGATGTAACATTAAATTGAGCATCTTTAACTTTTCCATCATCTCCAATAACGATCCTGAGTCCTCCGTGTCCCTCAAGGCGAGTTATTGGTTCTACTATTATTTCTTTTACCATTTATTATTAACCTCAATTAAAATCTCGATTTGATGCTAATGTAAATTTATTAAATGTTCCGATTGGGTCCTTTACTTGCATAAAAAATTCTTCCTTACTTAAATCTACATTGAAACTCTCTTTAATAGTTTTATAAAATCTTGTAGCTTGATCAGTTACCCATTCTGTTTGTCCATAGCATCCTGTGCAAGGTGTATTTACTTTGATACATAAACCTCCACAACCAGCTTTAGTTATTGGACCAACACATATATATCCTTGCTCTATAAAGCAGTCTTCTTGATTTGGAAGACCTTCATAATCTCTTTTCACTTTTGTCATTGTTCCCTTTCCTACTATTCTAGGACATGTTTGACAAACATTTGAGATCTCATGGAATTCAGGATGCTTTGCTAAGAATGCGAGTAAATTCGTTGCGATTTCAGTGGTAATTGATGGCATATTTGTTATTGGTGTATCTGGTTTTCCTCTTTTTTTAATTTGCTTTAAAATATCACTTGAGAGGTCAAATCCAGCCATTAATGGTATATTTAAGAATAAAGATAAGAATTCGAATAAATTCTTTTTATCGCCACTACTAATATAATCAAGAGATTTTGTCATATCCAGTAGTTTTTGCACTTTCTCTGAAGTGTTTTTTGCTGGACCCATACATCCGACGCAAGGATCACCTTTATTCGGACACTTTAAAGAACAGCCGATACTAGTAACTGGTCCATAACATAAAATTCCTTTATCTAATAAACAATTACTCTCTTTTAATACACAATCTTCGCAGAAGGTCTTTTCATTCATCGGAAATCCTTTTTGTCCCAATAAGAATTGAACTGCTCCAACTATTTGCTCAGTTCTTGGAGGACAACCACTCAAGTAAGCATCTACCTTGATAATATCATCAACATTTACAACTTTATCTTTAAAACCTGGAACGTGTTGATCTGGAATTCTTTTAGTTGTTGCTGATTCAACTTCCATGAATTTTCTATTTTGGACTTCTTCAATAGACCATTGATTTGCAAGTCCAGGAACACTGCCGTAGCAAGCACATGTACCAAAAGCAATAATAATTTTACATTTTTCCCTAGTTAATTTAGTAAACTCTAAATCTTGTTTTGTACGAACTAAACCTTCAATAAAACCAACATCAACTTCTCCGTATTCTCTAGCTTCCAATGAGGCAAGTTTAAAATCCACAACTGTAGGCCAATATACAATCTCCAATGCTGGGAGTATATCAAGAAGACCTAAATGAGCATTAAGTAAGCTCTGATGACAGCCCCAACATGAACTCAATTGACTAAAACATACTTTTACTGCCATTTTTTATCTACTTTTTGTATATGTTTTAAATTTAATTTTTTTAAAAATTGATAATTTTAGATTATATAAAATTTTATAAAATGTTAACTGTTAATTCTGATGATTTGAATAAATATTCATATAAGGAATTTTTGGTTTATTAAATTGGGTCAAAAATGTCTTTTTTTTTACAAAAATCTTAAAAAATAATATAAAATTATATAAAAAAATTTGCAAAAATTTGAATTTAATTTATTATTTTGAAAATTATAAATTTAATAGAACTATTTTTGCTAATAGAGCATTTAATTGGATAGTTTCAGTTCCTCCCTGGCTTAGCCTATATTCAATTTCCGCTAAAATCTTTATAATTTCAATCTTTTGTTCTTCCTGAACTTTCAAATTATAGACTTCCCGGTGCATTTGCCTAATTAAATTACTTCCAGATAGTCCGTATTCTCTAATTAATTTGTCTAAAGTTAATTTAGCAAGTTGCAATTCCCCTTTTATTGAATAATTTAATATTTTTTTAATTTCTTCAGAGGGTACTTCTCCTGCTATTCTTAATATGATATCCTCATTAATATCATCGGATAAAGTGCTGCTTGATTGCAGGTAATTAATAGCCCTTCTTAAATCGCCTATACTTACTTTTATAAGTGCATTTAAACCGCTTTCGTCAATTTTAATATTTTCCTTAGCTACAATAAATTTTAATCTTTCCTTGATATCATTATCAGATAATTTTGAGAATCTAAATACAACTGCTCTTGATTGGATAGGAAGAATTATTTTATTTGAGTAATTACAAATCAGAATCATTCGACAATTTCTTGTATATTTCTCCATAGTTCTTCTCAATGCCTGTTGAGCTGGTGCAGTCATATTATCCGCTTCATCTAAAATTAGAATTTTAAAAGGGATATCTAGTGGAGGCTTAGCTTTCGCAAAATCCTTAATTATTGTTCTAATTACATTAATACCTCTTTCATCACTTGCGTTCAGCTCTAAAAATGTAATATTAGGAGTCATTTTTCTACCGTATATTTCTCTAACCATTACTAAAGCACATGTAGTTTTACCCGTTCCGGCAGGTCCAGCAAATATCAAATGTGGCATTGCTTTATCTTTAATGAATTGTTTAAGACGAGATATAATTTCTGATTGATTTACAACATCGGCCAATTTCATAGGCCTATATTGTTCCACCCAAGGTTTTCGTAATTTTTCAGCCATAATATATCAGATAAATAACTTAGAAAAATTAAATAATAATTGTTAAAAATATTAGTTTCGTAGATTATATTTAATAAATCTTTAAAATTAATATAAAATTTTTTAATAATAATAATAAAAAATTTGAAAGAGAAAAAGATGCCAGAATTTACTATTACAAAAATTAAATCACGCTGGATTTTAGACAGTAGGGGAAACCCAACAGTAGAAACAGAAATCTATAGCGGTGATATTTATTCTCGTGCTGCAGTTCCATCAGGAGCATCAACAGGCTCTTCAGAAGCGCTGGAATTAAGAGATGGAGGTAATGCTTTCTTAGGAAAGGGAGTAAAAACCGCGGTTGCAAATGTTAATGACATTTTAGGGAAAAAAATGATTGGATTTGATGTTAGAGAGCAGAAAAAAATTGACGAAGAAATGATTAGACTGGATGGAACAGAAAATAAAAGCAAGTTAGGAGCGAATGCAATCTTATCTGTATCTTTAGCAACTGCTAAATTAGCAGCAACTTTACAAAAAATTCCATTATTCGCACATTTGTATCAAATGAGTTATAATAAATCAATTAACTCTTACTTAATGCCCATTCCTTGTTCTAACATTCTTAATGGTGGAAAACACGCAGGAAATGCATTAGCAATCCAAGAGTTTATGATTTTACCAATCGGTGCGAAAACTTTTGATGAAAGCATACAGTTTTTAGTTGAAACTTATCACACTATGAAAGACCTTTTAATGAAGGAATATGGAAAAAATTCAATTAATGTGGGGGATGAGGGCGGGTTTGCTCCATCAATGCAAAAAACAACCGAAGCTTTAGATATTATCGTAGAAGCGATAAATAGTAGTGGATTCACCCCTGGAATTGATTTTGTATTAGGGCTTGATGCAGCAGCAAGTGAATTCTATAAAGATGGTGTATATCATATTGATGGAAAAGTTTTAGATCCAAATGAAATGATTCAATATTATATTAATCTTGTTGAAGATTATCCAATAAAATTGATTGAAGACCCATTTGAAGAGAATGCTTTTGATTCTTTTAGGAAATTAACGAAAAATGTTAATGATAACGTAATAATTGTTGATGATGACATAACAGTTACAAATGTTAAAATCTTAGAGAAAGCCATCAGTATGGAAGCGGGAAGTGCGCTTTTATTAAAAGTTAATCAGATAGGCACATTAACAGAGGCTATAAACGCCGCAAAAATGGCTTTTAATAATAATTTCAATGTTGTAGTTTCCCATCGTTCTGGAGAAACTGAAGATGCATTTATTGCAGATTTAGCAGTAGGTTTATGTACAGGTTTGATAAAAACAGGAGCTCCATGTAGAACAGATAGAAATGCTAAATATAATCAGTTATTAAGAATTGAAGGAAAATATCCTGAAAAAGTAAGATATCCCTCGTCATTTAATGACTGGAAAAAATATCAATAAATCTCATTCTTTTTTTATAATTCGGTATAAATCAACTAAGATATTTTTTCTTTTTTTACTATGAAATTTAAAAGTTTTTTCTAAAATCAAATTAAATGAGAATAAATCATCAACCAACCAATTTCTTCTTTCTATATATGACATTAGAAATTCTCGAGTGTTTTTGTTTGACAAATGAACCGAATAAATAATATCTGAAATGTCTAATGCAGTATCTAAAAATAATCTGTCTGCCTTTCTTGTTTGGACTCCAAATGGAGGATTCATTATAGTTGTGATATTGATTCTTCCTCGAAAAAAACTATCCCTTAAAGGTAAATGGTTAATATCTGATGTGATTGGGTGATTAAGATGATATAGGTCTAATTTATTATAATTATACTTTAATATAGTTAACGCAGAAGGGTCTATATCAATATTTAATACTAATAACGGTCTAAGATAGGTAGCGGCAATCGATAACCTTCCAGTACCGGCTCCTAAATCAAAGACTATCTTGTTTTCAATATCATTGTGTTCGAATCCGGCGTAGAACATTATATCCACTGCAGAAATTGCACTGATACAATATTGCTCTAAAGATAAATTAGGATTAGTAAAAGGTTTTGTTTTTTGAATAATGGTTACTAATTCTTTTTTTCTCATCTAATCCCGATAATATTTTTTTTCTTTATAAAAAATATTGGAAACCATTATTTATTATAGATCATTTTTATTGGTATATTTTAGAGAGTGTTACTAAGAAAATTAATGAAATAATAAAAAAAATTGATTTGAATGACAAAGAATATTAAAAACGGGGAATATGCATCTATAGGTGAACGGTTAGGAGTAGTTGAAGAATATTTACCTGATAAGAATTCTACTTATGCAGACAAAGGGGTAATTTATGCGACTCGATCAGGAAGAATACATATTGATTCCCACAAAAAGAAAATCTCTGTTAAAGAACCTGACGAAAGTAAGAGACAAAATATGAAAATCGGTGATATTGTTATTGGAATAATAAATTTTATAAGAAAATATTCTGTAGGCGTACAGGTATATATTATCAATAATAACGTAAAATTTTATTCGGGATATCTAGGAAATGTTCATGTATCTCAAATATCTAAAAATTATGTTGAAAAAATAGAGGAGGCTTTTCAAAAATCAGATATTCTTAGAGCTAAAGTATCAAAATTAAAGTATAATGAAGTTGATTTAGTTACAGATCAACCAAATTTAGGTGTAATATCTGCAGATTGCTCAAGATGTGGAGGTCCTTTATATTTAATCAAAAGGGATTTATTGAAATGTGAAATTTGTGAAAATGTAGAAAAAAGGAAATTAGCAAATGATTATGGTTCAGTAAAAACCCGATTAATATTTTAGAATTTTTTCATATCTTTATAAATGTGAAGAGGGATCTCTTATTCCTAAAACTAAACGAAAGGTATTGTCTTTTACATATAATAGTGTAAAACAAGCACTTCAATTTATTGAAGCAATTAAAAAAAAAATCGTTAATTTAAATATTAATTTGACAATGGATAATGTAAGAATGAAAATAAATATTGAATTAAGTGGTCCAAGAGATTTACAACGTTTAGCGACTTTTTTAATTCAAGATTTATCAAAAGAGATCCTTAAAAAGGAGATTTCTTAACCTAATTCCGAACTAATAGTAATAGAGAAAAAAATAAATTATATTACGAATTTTAATCAAATAGGTGTTCTTTTAAATGGCAAAAAAAACAACTCTAAGCAAAAAGGATACGACAAAGAAAAAAGAATTAGAAGATATAGATGAAGAACTTTTTTCTGCTGATATTGAAGAAGGATATCCGGATACGGAAACTAAAGAAGAGGAAAAACCACAAGAAGAAGTATCTGAAGAGGAAGAAGAAATTCAAAAAATACCAGTAAAAGAAGAAAAATTTTATAAATATTTAAATCTAAAACTTAAGAAAATCAGAGAAAAAGATTATGAACTAAGTATTGAAGGTCAAACTCATGGATTTTGTAATATCTTAGTTAAGTACCTACTAGATATTGAAGGTGTTGAAATAGCTGCTTATAGGAGTACAACTATTGAGCCATCAAAAGTATTTATTAGGTTAAAAAATGGATTTGATATTAAAAAAATTATCTCTGAGGGAGTTTCTCTTCTCGAAGAAGAAGTAATTAGACTTCAAAAAGTTTTTAATAAAAACTTCTGATTCTTTTTGTGTCATATTATGGAAGAAAATAATAATAAAAATGAACTCACATTTCTAATTTCTGATTTAAAAGATAAACCAAAATTAATTGGAACTGATAAAGGTTTAGCGAAAATCGGAGATGGTATTATTAATTTAACATATTCTGTAGCAAAATCGAAATATTTAACACATTTTAAAAGCATTCCTGAATCTCCAATTAGAGAGGGAAAAAAAGTTGATAAACATATTCTTTCTAATGCTTTGAAAAATGCAGACATGAGGCAATATGCAAAAACTCGCCCAGATTCCCATGATTTAGCGAATACTTATGAGGGTCTGATTGCATATGTTTGGTTGTCTGGAGAAATAACTATTAAACAAATTATATCAATTCTTGCGAGTCAACTTGAAGATGATATCTCCAATTACAAAATTGAAAGAATTGAAGCTATTAAATCGTTTACTCACTTATTAAAAAACGTTAAAAAATTCATTCCTAGGATTGAGTGATTTAATTTGAAAGATTATCCAATAACTATTGGCATTGATGATGCTAAATTTCGTTTTAATGGACAAAAACAAACTACTCCCTTAATTGGTGTTGTATGTCAAGGAACTAGAGTAGTAAAAGTTGTAAAAAAAGAAATATTCATTGATGGAGATGATTCTACGGATGCGATTATTGATCTGGTTAGATCATGCGAAAATAATGTTCAATATATCCTAACCCATACAATCACATTTGGTGGTTTCAACATTGCAGATATAGAGGAAATATACCAAAAACTTGAAACTCCGATAATTGCATTTACTGAACGTATGGTTAATCTTGATGATGTAAAAAAAGCCATCATTAAAAAATTTCCAAATCAAAACACAGATAAAATCAATAAAATCATAAAAGCCGGTAATTTATATGAAATGAAAATAAAAACCCATGGTGGATATTCAACAGTTTATTTTCATTCAGTAGGAGTACCTCCTGAGAAAGTTAAGATTTTAATGGAAAAAATTTCAATAGATTCAAAACTACCCGAACCCGTTCGAATTGCCCATTTGATAGGAGCGTCTTTCGAGATTTAACTTTTTCAAAATTAACAAAAATGGTAATTACAAAAAATTTTACTAAATTTCAGAAATCTCTTGCCTTAAAATTGCTTGAACTTCTTTTCTTTTAGCAGGATCTATTGCGCACATCCCATATGTTTTAATACCTAATCTATTAGCAACATTCTGGATATTCATTGCTCCGGGTAAGTCTTGTTTATTCGCAATTGCTATAACTTTACTCCCTTTAAACCTAGAAAACCTTTCATAAAAATCTTTAGTGAAATTAATATTATCTTCTGTGGAATCAGTAATTAATACTGTTAATCCAGCTCCTTTAACAAAATCTTCCCACATGAATTGAAAACGTTCTTGCCCCCCCATATCCCATATGGTTATTTTTTCACCATTATTTAATTTTACTTGCTCAATAGCAACGCCAATTGTTGGATCACGACGTTCCGAAATTTCCTTACCTTGCATTAAAGAAAGAATAGTGGATTTGCCTACGCCACCTTTACCTATGAACACAACTTTCTGTTTGATATTACCAACCATTATTACTAAATTAAAATTTTTTAAAAGGATGAATATTAATTTCCAAAAAAATTTCAAAAAATAAAGTATCATACAGATGTTATTAAACCATAATTTTAAATTTGAAATTACACAAAATGGTGAAA
>JAHLWH010000041.1 GCA_019058015.1 Promethearchaeota archaeon
CATAGAATGGTGTTAGATTGGATAAATCGTTTTTTAGAATATATTGAATCACAATTAAAAATGCTTTATATGATGTGGGGCAATCGAGATGATGCGGATGTCGAGCCAGAATTGGTTAAATATCGTGATAAGATGACAAAAGGATATAAGCAAATAAAGGACTGGATGAAAGAAGGTAGAAACGTCTGGTATATATTGGGAGACATTCCGGACATAATGCCCGAACCTTCAGAATCTCCTAAAAAGAAAAGACCGAAGAAAATAAAGAAATAAAAAGAGCATTGATAACTTTGAATGATAAATCCTTAGAGAAACAGATTGAAACAATTTTAAAGGAACTCATAACAAACAATCCCGACATCAATCTTGCATCCGTTGTTAGTGTTGAAGGACTTCCGATTGTTTCGATTATTCCGAAAAATGTAGATGAAACTCATATATCAGCCATGACCGCAACATTATTGACATTAGGAGAACGAGCAACCGTTGAAATGAAAAAAGGTTATCTAAATGAAATAATCGTAAAGGCAACTGAAGGATATATAATTGTAATTTCGGTGGGTATAAATGCGGTATTAGTCATAACAACTAATAACAGGTGTAAATTAGGTTTGATTCTTTTTGAGTGTAAGAAAGCTTGTAAAAAAATCTCAAAATTATTAGGTTGATTTTATATATAGGGATTTGAAAATGAGAAAAAACACATAAACGAAAAGAAAATATGGAAAAAGATCGTTATTAAGAACATTAAAAATTTAGAAAGAGTTATAGAAAGAAATAAATTGAATGATAGAAATACACTTTGTCTAATTTTAGAAATTTTTAAAGAAAATAAGAAAAAATTAGATGAGAAAAAAATAGACGATAAACGATTTTATGAAATATTTGATTCATTTAAAAAAGACATGACAAGTCTATTAGAAGATTTGAAGAAAAATAAAAATAAAAAGGAGGTAGATAAAGAATGAGTGAAGTAATTAGTTCTGCTGAATTTATTAGGAAAAAATGTAAAAATGAATTTGAAGAGTTAGTAAACTTGTTCAAACGACCAGATAAAGAATTTATGAGAAAAAGATATGATAAGATATATAAAGAATTATCTGAACTGTTCAAACATGTAAATAAATCGGATAAGGAATTCAATGACGAAGATATGGGTGTTATGTTCGAGAGATTTTTCAAATCATTTCCTACGTGTATGCCAAGTAGAAACGGGATGTTTTTTAGAGATTTAAAAATGATGAAATAAAATTTGTATAGCGTTTTCTTATTAATAACATACTTAAAAAAAGAAAATCGCATTAAAAAGTAAAAAATATAAGACTCTATAACCATTATAATATTGAATTACTTAAAATTTTAAAAACATAGTGAAATATGACTTTAAAACTAATCAAAGAAGATGTAATTAAACTTATTCAAGAGTTACCTGATGATGCTACTTTGGAAGATATTCAATATCATCTATTTGTAAAACAAAAGCTTTTAAGAGCTGAAGAGCAAATAAAAGAAGGAAAAACTATTCCTCATGAAGAAGTTATGGAAAAGGCTAGGAAGAAATGGTTCAAATAGAATGGTCTGAAGAAGCTGAAGAAGATTTAGATGATATACTTTCATACCTTTCAAAAGGCTCCTCCCAATATGCTCACTCTTTTTTTGCACGTGTTGATCATAGTAGAAGATAATCTGGACAAATATAGACATTTTTTTAATTAATATCATGTTTAAATGGTCTTTTTCTTTTAATTGGAATGATCTTTTAATTTTAATATGTATTCAATTGGAATAGCGGCAGCAATCTTAGGTGTCTGCGTAAAAACGCTTCGAAGATGGGATAAAAACAAAAAGATCATGTGTTTTAGAACAATTGGGGGGTACAGAAGGTTTTCAGTTAAAGAAATTAACAGAATCCTGAATCATAAAACAAGAGAGAATAAAAGCAGTCAAAAAGAAATAGATAAAAATTGTGCAATATATGCGAGAGTATTGTCTCATAAACAAAATAAAAGAGGTGATTTAGATAGGCAAATAGAACTATTAAATGATTATGCAAACCTAAATAATCTTAAATTAATTAGGATATACAAAGATATAGGCTCCGGTTTAAATACAAATCGGAAAGGCTTGTGGCACTTAATCCAAGATTCTAAGAAAAATCAGTTTTCTACAATCTTAATTAACTTTAAGGATAGATTAACGGGATTTGGATATAACTATATAGAAAAATATCTATCTGAATTTAATGTTAAAATAATTTGTGTGAATAATTTAGACGATAAAACTCCTGAAAGCGAATTGGTTGAGGACCTTGTAGCAATTGTCGATTCTTTTAGTGGAAAATTATATAGGATGAGGTGAACAGAAAAAGAAAAAAATAGTAAATCTACACACTCCTTAATTTTAAAAATCTAAAAACTTTCTTTTTAATTTAATAACTGAATTAGTAAATCTTTCTTATAAAGATTCATGTCCGCAACAACAATTACCCGGAGATTTTCATTACTACCTGAAGATTCAGATATATCCTTAAAAATCAAATCATATAAAGAAATTACTAACCTTCTTGTTAAGGTAAGAGCGTTAAAAAATAAATACGTCTCTTTAATGGTTAATGACATTAAAATAAACTCGTATCGCTCATATAATTCCAGTTCGATGAGTCAATTCCGTCAGGCCGTCTATGATAGACTCAATTTCAGTCAGATTAAATCAACTCAATTTCAATCAATACAATTGAAAGAGAGGGCAAAACAATGTGCCTTTTACGATGCGTATTTAGTGGTAAGGGAATGGGTTAAGCGTATAGAAAATCTTAAAATAATAATCGGTGAGTTAATAGATAAATTTAGGCAGGATAAGGCTTTTACGTTTTTATTCTTGAGAGGCAAAAGATTCAGCTCGAAAGAGTTAAAAGTATTTAAACAAGTATTAAATCAGGATTGTTTTAAAAAAAAGCAATCTTTAAGTATATTTTTCTTAAATAATTTCATATTTCAATTACGCAACCTTTTTCTTGCTCAGAATGATTTTGAAAGTAAAGCTTTATTTTCTGATATCTCCTTAACTAATTCATTAAAAAATTTATCAAGAGAAACTTTTAAATCCTTAAGACTTGACGATTGTTTGCTTGAGAAGGTGGCAACCGGTTTTTCTCGGATAAAAAAGAAAAAAGAAATTGCTATTCTCCCTTCTGAATTACCCGAATATGTTTTAGACGGATATTTCAGGAAAATACAATGGCTTACCAATAGAAAGGCACAGCAGATAATATCTCTAAGAGAAAAAATAAAAAAAGAAGATGCTAAAAGAAAAAGTAGCGCTAATAAGCTTGTAGAATATTCAAAAAGCCTTCAGAATTTGGTTGGCTTTATTTCAACATTTATAGGAGATGCCGAGTTTTCTTGTGAAAAAGAATTTAAAAAAAAGCGTAAATTAATTTTAGATGGTTTTAAGAAAGGGATTTTAGAAGAAATAGTTGATTTAGATTTACATCAATTAATTACTGAAGCGTATCACAAGGAGCTTTTAGATTTTCGTCAAAATCCTAATTCTTACCTCCTTAAGAGAGTTTTTAAGCCTAATTTCCCTCGAATAAAAATAGCAGATATAAATCATGATTCGTTTATACAATATTTCGAGATTAAACTCCAATATAAAATACGAGAATTTTTAAAAGAGTATTTTATCTCCGAGCAATTTATTTCATTGATGATTGAACAATTTCGGGAAATTAATTTAGATATTTATAATTTAGTAAAAATACCGGAACATAAAACATTGTCAATTTCAATCATAAATCGAGATGTGTATAAAGAAGATTTTACTAATTTTTGCAGCAGTAAGCACTATAATTATTATAAAATTAAAATAGGGCTGGAATCCCATCAGTTTAAAAACTATATGGTAAGAGATCGAAAAGAAAGAATAAAAAGATTAAAAGAAAATAATTTTGAACCCGCACTGCCAACCATAACTTTAAAAAACCATAAATTACTTCTTAACCTTCCTTTTAAAAAAATAAATAAGGACAGTTCGAAACCATCTTCTCAAGTCCATAATAATCTTGATATTGAGATGGGAATAGATTTAGGGTTAAAACATTTTGCGGTTATAAGTATATGGGATAAAAGGCAGGATATAGAATTAGCTCGTTATTTTCTCGGACCAAGGCAAATATTTGATATGAACTTTAATTTAGATGATGGTAAACTGTATTCTCAGAAAAAAGTTCGAAAAAACAAAAAAGGAAGTAATCTCTCAAATATAAAATTAAAGCTAATACGCCTTCGTGAGCAGATTGTTTTATTACAAAAGAAGAAAAATAATTACGAGCAGCGTTTATTACTATGTAATATTACCAATTATCGAGCCAAGCTAAAATGGAATAAAATAAGGAGGAGCTTATCACTTTGTTGGGATAGATTAAACCGATTAAATATACAGATTGTCAATCATCTAAATAATTATGTTATTAAGATGGCAAGGTTCTGGAATGTTTCGGTAATTAAAGTAGAGGATTTAAGATGGGCAACCCACTCGAAGAAGAGAGATGCCGGTGAGTTTATGGCATTTTGGCAGACGCATTGGTTTTATTCTCAAGTTCAAAATGCCGTTAAACTTCAATGCGATTTAAACTCCATTAAATTTCAAAAAGTACCTGCAAAATATACATCACAGAGATGCTCTTGTTGCGGAAAGATCGGTTCCAGAGCAGGTAAGCAATTTTCCTGTCCCTATTGCGGTTTAAAATTGGACTCCGATTTAAATGCATCAAGAAATATTGTTAAATACCGGAACAACAATATATATAATACAAAATCAAATTGACTGTCCCTATATGGGGCGGTTATGACCTTCAGTTACAGGTCAAATAAAGAGGATGTTTAAAGATGTCCAGATTTTAAGTAACTGTTCATGAAGCTATAG
>JAHLWH010000042.1 GCA_019058015.1 Promethearchaeota archaeon
ACCCTGAAGGGCGACCGACCTGCTCTGGTCGGGCACTCTTTAGAGTGCTGAGCCTGATCGGTATAACGCAGAGCTTCGCTCTGCCGCTATAGCTTCCGCCTTAGTGTAGAGGTAAGCTATGTGCTTTAGCCCATAGAGGAATCAGATTATAACCTAAGCTACCGCTTTAGCAGGAGAAAAGTTCAAAAAGGGCTTGACAAAATTGCAAAATTGTTATATACTTAGTTTAGAACATTCTAAACGTTCTAAACCAATTGTTAGCAAAGGGTAAAATTATGGAAAGTCCTGAACTTGAGAAAATAAGAGATGAATTTACAGAAATTGCTGGTCAGCTGAGTGCTCGGCTGGGACTTAGCCGAACTGTGGGCCAGCTATATGCATTGCTTTTCCTAAGCGATGAGCCACTTTGTCTCGATTACATGGTGGAAAGATTAAGAGTAAGCAAGGGGAGTGTAAGTACAAATATTCGCGAATTAGAGAAGTGGGGTGGGGTCAGAAAGGTATGGGTGAAGGGTTCCAGAAAGGATTTTTACGAGGCAAACCCTGATACCTTGAAAATAGTAATTAACAGGTTCAAAGGCGGAATACAAGAAAGACTAAATGAAATGTCAGAGGGCATAAGTAGGTTTGAGAAAGTCGTATCCGAGATAGAAAGTAACCTTCCTGTAGAAGAGAAAAAGAAGGCCCAGTTCTATAGAGAAAAATTCAGAAAAGTGAAGAAAATGCAAGCCCTGATTAATACTTTCTTGAAAATCATCCCGAAGAAAATTTTACTATGAAAAGAATTTTGGAAAAGACAGAAACAACAAAAAAGAAGAATTTCTTAGTCGTGGTGGTTCGACCCGATTTTATGAAAATCGCACCCTTATGGAAGGAACTAAAAAGATTTGTTCCCAGTTCTTTTCATATATTATTCACACTAACTTTTAGGAAAATATCCAATAAAAGAGTTTCTTTCTCAGAGTAGTAATAAATCGGAAAACAAGTGGTATGCTTAAATTATTTATTAAAATTCTAATATATATCCATAACTTTTGTTATCGCTATATTGGAATTCTTGCACATATTTTAGAAAAGGGCATTCATCCTAAGCATCGCCTCATGAAATATCATCTATTTTTTGTTAATAACATTGATTCTGGAGATAGTGTGTTAGACATTGGATGTGGAAATGGTTATTTAACCTATGATATTTCCGAAAAGGCAGAAAAAGTTCTCGCTGTGGATTTGGACAGAAAAAATATTGAATTAGCTAAGAAAAAATTTTTTAGGCAGAATATTACCTATCTTGTTGGTGATGCTACAAAGTTAAATTTAAAGGAGAAATTCGATGTGGTTGTCCTGTCAAATATTCTGGAGCATATAGAGGATAGGCACAGTTTTCTCTCTCGCATCTACACACTTGCTGAGAAATTTTTGATAAGGGTTCCTATGTTAAACCGTGATTGGTTAACCTATTATAAGAAAGAATTGGGATGTAACTATCTTTTGGATCCAACACATAAAATAGAATACACACTGGAGACATTTAAAAAAGAGATCGATGAAGCGGGTCTAAAAGTCAAAAGTTATTCCATACAATTTGGAGAAATCTGGGCAGCGGTGGAGAAGGATGGCTAAGATGCTCGCTCTATTTTTTTCATTCAGAATCTCTTTAAAGGATTGGTATGATTCAGGAATTTTGGAGAGAGAAGTTAAGCTCTATAATGAATTGAGCAAATATTTTTACAAGATTTACTTTCTTACCTATGGAGGAGAGGACGATAGGAAATACAACTCATATTTATCTCCTAATATAGAAGTAGTTCCTATGCCTTTTATTCGAGAGGGAGGAAGAAAGCAATTTCGCCCGGTGATGTTAATCTATTCAATTCTGATGCCTTTTATTCATCGGAAAATATTGAAAAATGCCAGTATCTTGAAAACAAATCAAATTCCCGGTTGTTGGACTGCTGTCATGGCAAAAATGATTTTCAAGAAGAGGCTTATCTTAAGGTGCGGGTATATCTGGTCGTATGTTGCTTTGCAGAATAAGGAGAATGCTATCAAAGTATACATCAAAAAGATAATAGAGAAGTTCTCCTGTGCTTTTTCTGATGCAGTAGTCTGTTCTTCGTTAGCGGACCAAGATTACTTAGCGAGAAATTATAAAGTAAAAGCAAAGGTAATTCCCAATTATGTTGATACGGAAATCTTTAGACCCTTGAGCATTCCCAAGAGAAAAGATTCGATATGCTTTGTGGGAAGGCTGGAAAAGGAAAAAAATGTAATTGCCTTACTGGAGGCATTAAAAGGGTTGCCTTATAATCTTACAATAATTGGCAGAGGCAGTATGAGAGAAAAACTGGAAAAGAAAGCAGAGGTGGATAATATTAACGTGAGGTTTATGAATAATGTCCCTCACTCAAAACTTCCTGAAATTTTAAATCAGCATGAAATATTCATTCTGCCATCTCTTTACGAAGGGACGCCGAAAGCCCTTTTAGAGGCAATGAGTTGTGGACTTCCAGTAATAGGTACGAATGTAAAGGGTATAAAAGAAATAATTCAACATGAAAAAAATGGAATTTTGTGTGAGGTAAATCCTGAATCCATACGAAAGGCCATATTAAGAGTAATGGATAACGATGGTTTAAAAGAGAGTTTAGGCAAAGAAGCCAGGAAAACAATCGAGGAAGGTTATACATTAGAGAAATTGATTGAGTGGGAAGGAAGAATATATGAAAATATTATTATTGAATATTAATTCGTATATCTTTTTTTATGAGTAGTTAGTTATCCCTTTTGGGCTTGCGAGTCTGGGCTCTTATGTTGAAAAGGAGGGTTACACTATAAAGGGCATTGATATGAATGTTCCAGATGAAAAAACAGCAATTAGATATCTCAATGTTGACCACGAATTGCTAACCAAGATAGTGGAATATTCCCCCCATATAATTTCAATGAGTAGTTATGCATCAAATATGTATAATATTTTGTTCTGGGCCAGGATACTAAAAAAATCCCTGCCCAATGTCTTTATAGTAGTAGGAGGGAATCATGTTTCTTATATTGCAAAAGAATGTTTGGAGAAAGGCCTAGAAATTGATATGGTTGTTAGATTTGAAGGTGAGATACCGTTTAAAATGATTTGTGAAAACATTGCCAAAAATCACCATGATTATTCGAACATACGCTATATCGTATATAGAAAAAATGGAAAAATCGTTGAAAATGAATTAATCAGTTTGATCAAAAATATCAGCTCACTTCCACCCCTCAACAGAGAGTATTTTAGGGATTCAATGAGAGGAGAAATTGTTAATCATGCGGATACAATAACAGCCCGTGGATGTCCATTTCATTGTACCTTTTGTGATTGTAACCATTATTGGAAAAAAACATATAGAGCAAAAAGTATTAAATCAGTTATTGGTGAATTTAAAGACCTTTGCGAGAAATATCCAAATTTAAAGACTGTTCGGTTTCGTGACGAATCACTCACAATTAGCAAAAATCGATGTCTTAAATTGTGTGATGAAATTGTAAAAAACAGAATTGCGCTCAAATTCCAAGCTCATTCTCGTTTGGATGGCCTTGATGAAGAGGTTATTAAATACTTATCAATGGCTGGATTTGAGAGGTTATTTATCGGTTTAGAATCTGGAAGCCAAACCGTATTAGAGAGACTCAGGAAAGGAATAGATATTTCAAAGGCTGAAGAAGTAATCTCTTTACTGAGAAGATATAAAATAAAATTTAGAATATCTTTTATGATTTCAACCAGAGATGAAACTTTAAGAGAGACAATGCAAACAGTTAAGCTGATAAAGAAATTAAAACTTAAAAGCGGGGAATTTTATTAGGAACATCGGTTCAGATTTATCCTGGGACATATGAATGTGATAAATTTTTGGAGCAAAATCCTAATTACAGATGGCTTACGACTGATTATGATTTTAAAGGGAAATATTTTGGTTTCAAAGACCCTCTTAATAATTTAATTTTTCCCTATTTGCGACCATATGGGAAGTTTGAGATACTTTTGGTTTACTTGATGCTGGGGCCAGAATTTGTTTTTAAAAAAATAAAAAATAGACTTTTCAGTAAATTGAAAACTTGACGATGAATTTACTTGGTGAAATATGAGTAGTAACAAGGTAAGAATATTTCTTTTGGGTAGGGATAAGGTTGGCTGGTCAATAGATAGAGATAGAGAAGCTATTTTTGGATTTTTAAAAGGGAGTAATTTTGAAATTACTGATAACATTTTTAAAGCTACTCATATTCTTTGTGTATGGTATGATTTCTTACTTGGATTCAAGTATTCCTGGATGTTTTATTTTAAAAGAATATTTAATAAAAGAATAATTGTAGTAATTACCAATGATATTACTTTTTTTCCAGAAAAATTAAATTCTTTAAGAGATCTGGTTGATGCATATATTGTACCTTCTGAAAAACTCTATAGATTTTTTAAAGGGCAAAAATTAAAGGCTTATAGAATTCCTTTCTTTGTTGATCCTAATGTTTTTAAAGCCCTTTCATTAACCAAGGAAGAAATTTGCAAAAAAATATTCATGAAATATAGAACATTTGAAAATAAAATAGTAATAGGATCATTTCAACGAGATTCCATTGGGGGAAATTTAACGAAACCTAAATGGCAGAAAAACCCTGATTTACTAATTGAAATTTTGGAAAAACTTCCTAGAAAAAAATTCACCCTTTTACTAGCTGGACCAAGAAGACATTATATTATTAACAAATGCATGGATAAGAATATAAATTTTGTGTTTTATGGTAAATATTCTTATTTGAAAAATTTTAAGGATGATATTTTAGTTAATAACCTTTCTCTAGAAACAATTAATTACTTATATAACTTAAGTGATATTTACATTGTAACTTCAAGAAGTGAGGGTGGCCCAAAACAAGTGCTAGAAAGTGCTTTAACTAAGACCATAATCTTTTCAACAAATGTAGGATTAGCACCAGATATTTTATCTCCAGAATTGATATATAACAATGTAGAAGTTTTATTAGAAAAAATAAAAACATTTTTAAAAGACCCTGAAAGTTTCAAAGAAATAATTGAGTATAATTATCAAAAAGCCAAAAAAGAAATGGATGAGTCGAAATTAAAAGAACTATATAAGGAAATTATTTTAGAAAATATTTAGTTATATGAAAATAAATATTTTATATGATTTTCGACAAGGTCCCTGGGGTGGTGGGAATCAATTTTTAAAGGCTCTTCGGGAGTATTTTAAACGAGAGAGAGTTTATTTAGAGAATCCAGAAGATGCAGATGTTATTTTATTTAATAGCCATCACTTTTTTGACGATGTTTTTGATATAAAGAAAAAATATCCAGATAAAATTTTAATACACAGAGTAGATGGGCCTGTTTTCCTTATAAGGGGTAAGGATAAAGTAATTGATAAAATTATTTTCCAATTTAATTCTCTTTTTGCTGATGGGACAATATTCCAATCCAACTGGAGCAGAAAAGAATGTCATAAATTGGGCATGAAAAAATTAAAATATGAAGCGATAATTATGAATGCCCCTGATCCAACCATATTTAATACGATTGAGAAAAAGTTGTTTAATAAAAAAAAGAAAAAATTGATAGCCACAAGTTGGTCTCCAAATTTCATAAAAGGTTTTGATATTTATAAATATTTAGATGAAAATCTTGATTTTTCGAAATATGAAATGATTTTTATTGGGAATTCGCCAATAGGATATAAAAATATAAAATGGATAAGACCAGTTCCAAGTGAAGAAGTAGCTAAAATTTTGAAAGAACATGATATCTATATAATAGCAAGCAGGAACGACCCATGCTCTAATACTCTCATAGAAGCTCTTCATTGTGGTTTACCGGTTGTAGCAAGAAATAGTGGCGGTCATCCGGAAATTATAGGTGGATCTGGTGAGTTTTTTAATGATGAAGAGGATATTTTAATTGCCATTAATAAGGTTGCCAATAATTATGAATATTATCAGAGCCAAATAGACTTGCCAAGAATAGACAATATTGGAGACAGATACTATAGATTTTCTGAAAATATTTATAAAGATTTTTTAAATGGTAATTATTATTCTAAAAAGGTAAATATTTTAAGTACTGCAAAGTTTATAGATATGAAATTAAAAACTACAAAATGGAGGATTATCAGTAGATTCCAGAATTTATATAGAAAATGTTTGAATCTGATTAAAGGAAATATCAAATGCAAAAAGCAGATGCATATTTAGTAAAGATAGATTCTTATTGGAGCAATTACATTCCATTATGTTATGAAATTTTTGATAGAAAAGAAGAGAAATATTGATTACTAAATTTTTAATGGAAAGCAATTAATGGAAGTTTTACTGATTAGTCTACCATCAAGGAAAGAGAAGGAATACAAAAGCAATGTAGCCTACCCGTTGGGGCTGGGGTATCTATATACATATCTGGAATCACGAGGTGTTGCCGTCGGGATACTTGACTTACAGACAGAAGCTTTCTCTATTACGGATGTTAGTCGACTGGTTGCAAAAGAAAAACCTGTACTTGTAGGGATAAGCTTTCTCACCCATAATCGTTTCAATGCATTTCAACTTGCTCAAAAAATAAAGTTAGTCACACCCGAAGTCCATATTGTGTTCGGGGGATGTCATGCGACTAACGCTCCTATAGATACAATAGCGAATACAGCAGCAGATAGTATTGTTTGCGGAGAGGGGGAAGTTACTCTCTATGAACTCTACACGGAGCTTGCTGAAGGAACCGGCAATTTGCGTAGGGTACAAGGAATAGTCTACCGGGATGGGAAAGATATCATAATAAATCCCGAAAGGCCCCTGATAAAAAATTTGGATTCGTTAGGATTTCCCCACAGGAAATCATTTCGTATGGAAGCGTATTCTCTCAAGATGCCCGAAGCAATATTAAAGAGGCAACGCTATAAAAGTGACAACTGTGCCTATATCATAACTTCGAGAGGATGCCCATTTAAATGTAGTTTTTGCTCTACTTCGCTAATTTGGAAAAACAAGGTTCGTTTTCATTCAGCAAAACATATAGTCGATGAAATAGAAATCCTTCTAAAGATGGGTTATAACGGCATTTTCATTTACGACGATTTTTTTACTTTTGATAGAAGACATGTTCTTTCATTTTGTAATGAAATGAAATTAAGGGGACTAAAAATCCCACTTTTTTGTTGGGGAAGAGTTGATAGTGTGACATATGACACTTTTGAAAAACTTAAGGAAGTCGGCTTGGTGGGTATATCTATAGGTATTGAGTCGGGTAGCCAAAAGATACTAGATTATTTCCAAAAAAACCAAACGCCTGAGATTGTGTTAAAAGCAGTTAAGGTGTTAAAAGATTTAGACATCGTAGGAAAAGGATCATTTATAGGTGGGAGCCCTCCTGAAACGCTATTAGATACTTATCGGACTATTAGAATAATAGAGCGCATTTACAAGATCCAGCCGGAATTCATTGCCGGCTCTGGGTATACCATAGGCTTGCAAATTCATCCAGGGACAAAGATTTGTGATGAACTTTTTAAGAGCAATTACTTCCCTAAAGATTTCAGTTGGACTAAGAAGTATAAAGAAGTATATGAACGTTTAGGCGTTCCAGTTTATAGTTCTCCTTCTACTAAAATAATAAAGTTTACTTATAAGATAATGCGTATAGTGATTGAAATAAGGAATGGAATAAGAAAGAAAGGCTTTTTAGGCTTTTTCGAGAATTCTATAAATAGAATACTAAAGCAACCAAAGGAGTACTATGCTAAAAGATTTAAAAAATCGCGTTAACTATTATTTTTGGGCAACTTATCGGAGAAAGATCTTAGATAGGCTTTTAGAAAAAAATAAACATTACTATAAAGGAGTAGTTTTAGATATTGGGGGTAGAGATAGAGGCAAATTTATAAAGCCTATGGATATAGTTGAAAAATGGATTTTTGCTGACATTGAAGAAAGACATAAGCCTGATGTTATTTTCGATGTTGCTGATATGCATAAAATTAAAGATGAAACTATAGATGTGGTAAATGCTATTGAGCTTTTTGAACATGTAGAAAATCCAGAAAAGGGACTGAGAGAATGTTACCGTGTTTTAAAGAAAGATGGAATAATGTTTTTGTCAGTACCGTTTCTATTTCCTGTTCACGCCGATCCCTATGATTTTCAGAGGTGGACGGAAAATAAATGGAAGAAAGAATTAGAAAAGGCAGGATTTAAAATTCTAAAATTTGAAGTTATGGGGAGATTTTTCACGGTCTTAGCGGACATGAAGAAAACATTCGTGAAATCAATGCCCGGAGTCTTAAGATGGTTTTTGTATCTATTCTTTCCAATATTAGACCTGTTAGTGAATTTAGATAGCCTTAATTTTGTTCAAAGCCATCCCTTTTTAGGAAGATTTCATGGTGGATACTTTATAATTGATAGAAAATGTTAGAGATAGAATTCCAAAAGTATAAAAAGAGAGGAATGGGTTACCATTGGGGCCAAATTAGCAGAGATATTCTTAAAAGGAATATTTATGTTGTGGCCAGATATGAAATAGTGATGAACTTGATAGGCAAAGAGATAAGAAATAAAACGATATTAGATGTTGGTTGCGGAGATGGGGTTTTAAGCTGGATGCTGTTTAAAAGAGGAGCAAAAGTTGTTGGGATAGATATTTCAAAAGAAGCAATTGGATTTGCAAGAGAAAAATGCGGAAATAAAGAGAATTTACAGTTCATAAGCGCTTCAGCTTATCAGATACCATTTGAAGATAATAGTTTTGATTATGTGATTTCTTCTGATGTTATTGAGCATTTAGGTGAACCGGTTAGGATGATTTCAGAGACAAGAAGGGTATGGAACGGAAAAGGTAAGATAGTTATCACCACCCCAATAAAACTGACGCAAGAGCCTCTGGATAGAATGCACTACTGGGAGTTTTTTGAAGAAGAATTCGAGGGAGTATTGAAGAGATATTTTAAGTGTGTAAAAATAATTAAGTCTCACCCATTATTTTGGATGGAATTTCAAAATAAGACATTTCTGAGGCGGACATTCAACAAATTTCTGTTAAATATTTTAAATGTTCTTTTCGGTTTTAATCCATTCAAAAAAAGAAGAGGGTGGAGATATTTCACACTACAAACTGCGGTGATCTCAGAATGAAAAAAGATTTACTTACAGTTTTGATTGTAAATTTCAACTCTTCTGAGTTTATAGAAGTGTCTCTTTATGCGCTGGAGAAATTGACAAAAAATCCATATATGGTATTTGTTCTGGATAATGGCTCAAAGGTTTGCGACTATAGAAACTTGAAAAGAATATGCTCTAAGTATGGCAATGTTTTCTTAGAAAGGAAAGAGACTTCTTTAAGGGGGGGCATAGCTCATGGAACTGCATTAAATTATCTGGTTGAAAAAGTAGATACTCCTTATTTTTCTATCCTGGATGCCGATGCCACATGGTCAATAAAAGGATGGGATGAGATCCTGATAAGCAAAATTAATGATAAGGCTAAGATAATAGGTACGCAGGCAGCAGGAAACAAACCCAAAGATTTCCCTTTGATGTTTGCTATTTTTTTTGAGACAGAAACCTTTAAAAGATTGGGAATAGATTTTATTCCTCGAGACATAAGTAGCCAATTAGACACTGGATGGGAAATAAGGCAGAAATACATGAATAAAGGATTTAAAGGCGAGGTCTTGAATTTAAGAGCAACAAGGACTTACAAGGGCGGTCCTCTTAAAGAAGTCATTTGTGCTGAATATTATTTAGAAGGAATTTCTCACAATATTGCCTCTCATTTTGGAATGGGGTCAACTTCAGGTGCGCATAAGTAAATAAAGGGATTTGTAATTTTTTATAGATTACCCCTAATAGGAAGATACCTTAGGGTTTGTAGAGGAAGAAGAGAAAAAAATAAGTGGATAAGAATCTGTAAGGATATTGTTGATAAACAATTATGAGACATTTCGATTTTAACGATATAGAGTTCGAAGAAGTCGATTGCCTGTTC
>JAHLWH010000043.1 GCA_019058015.1 Promethearchaeota archaeon
CATAAATACTGCATAATTTGGTTTTTTCATCAAAAAAGTAGCAATGTTTATTCACATTTTTTAATTGCCAGTACCCATCTTCATTTTTAAACGTAAAATCATCGACTTTTAAAGGTGCATCATAATTATTAAGAATTATTTTAATATCATCATCGGTTATTAACATTTCAGTTTTAAAGCAGCAAATTCCACAATCTTTACAGAGCATTTTTACTTAATAAAATATAATCTAAAAATCATTAAATTCTTTTTTAGCTAGGTTCTTCTTTGATTCTAATTTTTTTGTTAAAAATAAACTTTTAAATAAGAGTTAGACAAAATAATTTTATGGAAAAAAATGAAAAAATTAAAGAGTCAGAATTAAAGAGTAAATCACCTACTTTTCAAATCGTAATAATTGGTATAATAACTGCGGGCTCCTCTATCTTTGGATTTTACGAATTTTCTCTTTTTAATACTTATATTGAACATATTCTTAATTTAGAATATATCTATATTTCGATAATGGTGGTCGTAAGCGCTATAATGGGACTTATATTTAATATAGTATTTGGAATTTTGAGCGATAATACTCGTACAAAATACGGTCGGAGAAGGCCTTATTTACTATTTGGAATTCTTGCTGGAATTGCCATGTACCTTTACGCGTTTTCGCCCAATTTTTTGTGGTGCTTTATCTTAGACGCAATCATAATAGGAGTTGTTTCAAATGCTTTTTATGCGGGTAGTTATGTATTAATTCCTGATTTAGTTGGTATGGAGCGCAGAGGTAGGGCAAATGGAATAGTTCAAATTTTTTCTTTGGTTGGTTCAATGCTACCTACTGCATTAGTTTTATACGTGAATGAATTTTATTCAACGCAAAGTGTTGAAGGCACGATCATAACCCGAGAAGGATATATTCTTTCGTTAGCATTTGGAGCATTAGCAATAATTATTGTAGCCATTTTAGGTTTTTTATTAATAAGAGAGAAACCCGTTTCAGAATTGCCCCCTAGAAAGAAATTTTTGGTTGATTTAAAAGATACTTTTCAATATAAAGAATTAAAAAAACATAAACATTTCTTTAGAATTATTGTTGCCCTCACTGTCTTCAATATTGGGACAAGAATTATTTTACCTTTTATATGGAATTACTTCTTTAGTCTATCACTCACTACATTAGGTCTCATTTTACTATTTGGAATTTCCCTCCCAGTATCTATCATAATAATGTATGTTCTTGGAAAAATCGTAGATAAGTATGGCAGGAAAAAGTTTTTAGCCCCCCTCATTTTGATATCTTCAATCGGGTTTTTTATAATTCCTTTTTTCTCGCCAGATACTATTATTACTTTTATTATTTATGTAATTGCATTCACTTTAATATTAATTGCATTAATGGGGCTTGCTGTTCCACTTAATACATGGCGGCATGATCTCCTTCCTGAACATGAAAGAGGAAAGTATACTGGGATTCAGAATATAATGGACACGATTTCTCAAATTCCCGGGGCTATAATTGGAGGGTTGATTGCTGATGCTTTTGGAATTCAATGGATTTTTATTGTTGTTCCTATTTTTTTGATAGGTTCCATCCCATTTTTCATGACCGTGAGAGAAACTCTATCAAAAAATGTAATAGAAGAAAAATGATTGAGCTTAAAAAAATATTTTTTTATAAAAGCGATGCAGAATCCTTATCTAAATAACAATATACATTATTATGTACCTTTAAAATTGAAGCTGGATGGATTGGAGTTATGGGTGAATTCTCTAATAAGCATTCACGAACTGCCTTAGCCTTTCTCTTTTCTGGGCAAGTACAAATTATATTTTTCGCTTTTAAAATCTGATTTATAGACATAGAAATTGCTTTTTCTGGAACTTCTTCAATTGAATTGAACCATCCTTCACCTACTTGTTGTTTTCGACATTTTTCGTCTAACTCTACTATTATGTAAGGAGCTTTGGTTTCAAAATCCGCAGGAGGATCGTTAAAAGCTAGGTGCCCATTTTCTCCAATACCGATGAACGCTATATCAATTATCTTTTTTGAAATGATTTCGCTTATTCTTTTACATTCTAAAGCGGTATTAATCGCATCTCCTTTAATAAAATTAATTTTACCAGGATGAATTTTTTCAATAAGACGCTTATTTAAATAGTAGCGAAAACTGGCTGGATGTGTAGCTGAAAGTCCTATGTATTCGTCTAAATGAAACATTTCCGTTCTTTTCCAATCTATTTCGTCGTGTTTACAAAGTGATTCAAGAAAGTTAAATTGAGATGCTCCCGTTGCTGCAACAAAACATACGGTCGATTTAATATCGAGGGCTGATTGAAGAATTTTTGCTGCTCTGTCTGCTGCCGCATTACTCGCTTCAAGTTTTGTAGGAAAAACATTAACATTTACCAAATCAATCACCCAAATTATTTAAGAAGACCTACTCTTTAAATTAATGTTTAATTTTAGATTTAAATTTAAGGAATCCTTTGTATGATAAATTTATTACCAGAAGAGAGGTTTTGTATTAACCCAATTACAAGATTATATTTAGAACGGCTGAATGGAAAATCCATGAAATCTGTGTTTTCTAACTCTATCATAAAATTATTTGAAATTAGGCAAATATTTTTTCTGGAGCTCGGTCATTTCGTTATATATTGCTTCAGCCATTTCAAAACTACCACAGTTTACATCCATTGCCAAGCAAGCAATTGCTAAATCCTTAGATTCTTTTAAAATTGCTTCAACGCAAACATCTTGAATTGAAGCTTCAATGCGGAGTATGGAAGCAATATTTTTTGGAATATTACCTAATTTTATACCATGCACACCGTCTTTATTTACAATAGCAGAACATTCTATTACTAAATCCTGAGGTAGATTGTTAATAATTCCATTATTTGGAATATTAACTGCAACTTCATGAGAATTTTTATCTTCTATTATTGCTTCAATAATTGGTATTCCCCGCTCTCCAGACCCACCTCTGCTAAACATGCCTCTTTTAGGATATCTCCCTTTTTTAAGTCTATTGTAATATCTAATAAGCTTATCGTTTCCTCCCTTATTTCCCTGCTCCATTCTTGTAATCCAGTCTATTAAATCCTGAACCTTTGTGTATTTAGAACCAATCTGTAAATATTCGCAAAGATGGTTGTCACCAACATAAGGAAAGTATCCAAACCTTTTATACACCTCGAATGTTAGATCTGCGAAACTAAACCTGTCCCACTTGTTCTTGAAGTATTTCATGCATTTTGAATTAAATTCCTGCATTAGATCTTCACCGTTAGTTAAATCCTTTAGTCCAAGTAGGAAGGCAAAATGGTTTAATCCTCCAGTAGTTAATTGTAAATCTTTATATTTTCGATTTAACATTATTGGTAAATGAAATAATAAAAACTGTATTTGATGACAGAGACCGACGAATTTCAGGTCAGGAGTTGCTCTTTTAAGCGCTAAACATATGCGAGACATAGGATTAGAGTAATTTATAAAAAAAGCTTCAGGACAAGTTTTTTTAATGTCCTTAGCAATTCTAACTATCTCTGGAATTTGGCGTGCTGAGTGAAAGAAACCTCCAGGCCCACCATTTTCGGCCATCATTTCCGTTGAACCGTGTTTTCTGGGGATTGTGTTATCTTGCCATCTCAACTCGAACCTGTCTCCCTTTTCAATCGAGCAAATTATAAAGTCCGCATCTTTAATTGCTGTTGCTCTATCAGTTGTTTGTTCTATATTGTACTTATTTCCAAGTGTCTTATTATCTTGAGTAACGACCTCATAAACCATTTCCAATTTATCTTTATTAATATCGTGAAGTACTATTGTAGAACCGGTTAGAACCTTACTTGCATAAAGATCGATTAATGTTGCTGGTCCAAATGATGCACTTCCCGCTCCAATTAAAACGATTTTCTCATCCATTATTTTTAACCGATTAAATTTTAACTATTTAAGTTAAATTGTATTATGTAATGTCTAAAAGTTAATTATTACTATATATTCTTTCTTTTAACTTACGTTTTTATCCTCAGTTAGATATAAAAAATTTATTTATGATCATGAGTCACTCTTTGAAGAATGTGTTAAAGAGTCCTATACAAGGCTTCAGATTCTTAAGGAGTTTCTGTTTGGATTTTTTCTTTAAATACGTGTGATTTTTTTTAATGAAAATAAGTATAAATAAAAAAATTAGTTATTAATTGTAATTAGAATTATAAATTATTTTTATTTTTAACATTAAATATAAAAGTAATATAAATTACCTGAAATTATCCTTTTTTGAAAAAAATAGCGATTATAACATAAGTATTAATCTAAACTTGCAATAATTTGATTTAAAATTAATTCCAAAAAAAAGATCAAAAAAATGAAATTTATTTTATCGTTAAATGGGAACTGGAAAATAAAAGCTGACCCTTATGATAAAGGAAAAAAATTAAATTTTTTCTCTCCTGAATTTGATAGTTCTTCTTGGCATGAAGTAAATATTCCATGTCATTGGGAATTAGCAGTTCCACATTATTATAATGCAAATCCCGAAATTATATGGGCTCGTAAAGAATTTCTGTCGGAGGAGATAGGAGACCATACGAGATTAGAATCAAAATTAATTTATCTTTACTTTAAAGGAGTTTTTTATTATGTGGATGTTTATCTTAATGGAAATCTTTTAGGAAGTCATGAGGGTTACTTCGAGCCCTTTAGCTTTTTAGTTAATTCCTATTTGAAATCTAAAAATATATTAATTTTAAGAGTAGTTTGTAGGAATGAAAAGGATTTAGGTAGTAAGAAACAGATTTTAGGAACTTTTGGGCACTGGGATGCCTCAGATCCTAATTCTAATCCCGGAGGGATATGGAATGATATAATTATCGGAGAATCTAGCATAATTCATATTCATTCAGCAAGAAAAAAAACTCAACTAAAGTCAAACAATCTAGCATTCGAGTATGTTTATGTTTTGATTACAGCACTTAATGAAATCAAAACATTAATAAAAATCCAATATATCCCAAAAAATTTTAAGGGGGAACTGATTTCAAAAGAATTTCCAGTACTTCTAAAACCTGGATTACATGAGTATTATTTTAACTTAGAGATAAATAATCCTGTTTTATGGTGGACTCATGATTATGGACAACAGAATCTTTATGAATTAAAAATTCAATGTTATTCTAATGAAATTGAATTTAATAACGTTCTTTTAGATTCTTATAATTTAACTACCGGGATTAAAGAAATTCATATGGAGCGAAGTGGAAAATATGGAGGCAAATGGAAAATAACATTCAATAAACATAGTTTCTTCATGAAAGGCACAAACTATCCTCCTTGGCAAAGATTAGCCACAGCTACTAAAAATGATTTTTTAAAAGATTTAAAACTCTTTAAAAATGCAAATATGAATTGTTTACGAGTTCATGCACATCTCTCTCGTCCAGAGTTTTATGAAGCATGCGATGAAGAAGGGCTTATTCTTTGGCAAGATTTGTGGTTACAATGGGTTTATAGTAAAAAAGTCTTTCTTGAAATTAAAAGACAAGCAGAAATTGCTATAAAAACACACCAATCACATCCATCTATTGCTATATGGTGCGCACATAATGAACCATTTTACGCTCCTAATATGAAAATAGTAAAATATTCTTCGATTCTCTTTATTTTATCAATTATTTTTTCTTTTTGGTTAGGAATTTCATTTGTTAATTTCTTAAACTCCACATTTTCTCTACCAATTTTCTCTGGATTAGTTAGTTTTATTCTTGGATTTAGCTTATTGATATTTATTTTATGGATAATGGGAAAATATTTTGATCTCTATCCATTTGGATTATTTTTTAATTCTAATAGTGTAAAACTCGATCCGGAATTGTATCTAATAATAAAGGAAATTGAAAATGGGCAAAATATAGTCATACCGTACTCTGGTATTTGTGAATTACCATTTACAATTTTTCGCTCTCCTAAATTAAAGAAAAAAATATATGAATTTAAAAAATTTTATACTGATTTTCATTATTATGCTGGTTGGTATAATGGTAATCATAAGAAAGATTATAGATATCATATTAAATGGTGGGGTCTTAATGGAAAATTAAGAGATAAAGCTCGTTTTGTAACAGAATATGGTGCACAAGCCTTCCCAATATTAGAGAATTTTAGAAAATTTTATCCTAATCCCGTATCATGGCCACCTCCTCAAGATTGGTGGATTTTATTAGAGAAAAATCACTGTTTTCAACAAAAAGTCCAAAAAAAATGGATTAAAGCTGATCAATGTGAATCCTTAGAAGAATTTATTAGAACAAGTCAAGAATGGCAAGCAGAATGTTTAAAAGCCACTACTGAAATGTTTCGTCAAATTAAATACAGACCCCTTGCAGGGCTTATAACATTTTTAGGTATTGATTGTTTCCCTTCTATTACCTGGTCTATAATTGATTTTTATCGTACACCCAAAAAAGGGTATTATGTAATTAAGAATGCATTTGAATCGATTTATGCTATGGTAGATTGGCCAAAAAAAGTATACAAACATGGTGAAATATTTCAATCTTCTATTTATGTATGCAATGATTATTGGGAGACAATAAATAATGTTAACCTTAAATGGAAATTATTGACACCAAAAAATACTGTAATCAAAGAAGGTAACCATTTATGTTCACTTGAACCTGATAGCGTTAAAGAAATTGCACAATTGAGCTTTAGAATTCCTAATGAAAAATTTATTATACTAAAATTGATTTGGAATGATCCGATTAAATCAAAAAATTTTCAAGAAAATTCATATCGATTTGATATCGGAATTTCTCGATGGGCAAAACATTTCTGAATATTATCTTATTTTAAGCAAATAATCATCAAATTGAAACTAAATAATATTTTTACAAATACCAATCGAATAAAATTAATCTCTATAAAGCAATCTTTATAACATTCAAAATTATAAATAAATTTATGAAAAATAATTTAGAATTTGATTCTTTAGACAAAACTTCAAAAAAGAAGACCAAGTTAAAAATTCGTAAATCTTGGATTATTGCTTTATGTTTTTTGGCTTTCGGTACAACTCTTTATTCAGAAATCGAAGGACAATGGTTTTCTTCTTTTGGACGTGTAATTGCAAATATGAGTTATTTCGGTGTTTCTACTATGGTTGCATTAGCTGGAATATTTGGAACGATTTTTTATTTAGTATGGGGAGCAATTTCTGATAATTTACGCACAAATCTTGGACGGCGGATTCCTATAATCTTGATTGGTATGGCATCAACGGCAGGGCTAATGATATTCTATATTTCAACAACCTATTTTTTATTATTATTAGTTATTGGAGGATTTTTTTTAGCAATTACTTCGAATATGTTCCATGTTACAAATAAATCTTTAATTGGGGATTTAATTCCAAAAGAAAAAAGAGGTAGAATTAATTCTATCTTGTTCATAGCTACAAATATGGGTTCCATGACAGTTTGGATACCTGCAATAATTCTTTTACTTGAAGGGACGGAAACTTATTCTAAAGAAATCCATTCCGTCTTTATTGGAGGAGGGGCTTTATTATTGGTAATTGTAGGGATTCTTGTAACTCTATTAGTGAAAGAACCTAAGGTAAATACACCTCCAAGTAACTGGCTTCATGATCTTAGGAAATTACTAAATCGTAAAGAAATGATGCAACATAAGGATTTTTTACGCTTATTTGTTGCAATGTTATTTCTAATAATGAGTCAAAATGCTTTTACTCCATTCTTATTGATATTACTCCAAGAAATTTCGCTAAGTCTTACAGAAATTTTAATATTTTTGCCAATTATTGGAACTGCTATAGGATTAGGGATATTTCTTTTAGGAAAATACGTTGATACAATAGGGAGAAAAAAAGTTGCCTTAATTAGTCTGATAATTTCTCCAATTGGTTGTTTTATTATAACATTTTTGGGATCCAATTACCAATTATTATTATTAGGCTTTGGGATAATGATGCCTTTTAATATTGGATTATGGTTAGCAACAGATGCATGGACATTAGATTTACTTCCTGAAGAATCACGAGGAAGATTTTTGGGAATAATAAACATAGGAAATGCGATTGCAAAAGCACCAGGTGTCCTTATTGCGGGTTATTTAGCAGATACTTTTGGTATTTTATGGGTATTTTTTATAACGGGGGTTATTTTATGGATAGGTATTCCATTTTTCTTAAGGGTGCCAGAAACAATCAAATTAAAAAATGATAAAATTGAGTAAAAGTAAGTATAAAATTGTTTACATTGGAGCAGGGTCGTATCGTTTTGCAATTCCATGCACAATGAACATACTAGATTTCGCTAATGATTTTAATCCTATTGAGTTATGGTTAGTAGATATTGATGATTATTCACTATCATTGATGAGAGAAGTAGTTTGGCGTATGGTTCAACTCCATAAAAAAGAGATAGAGATTCATTCTACAGTTGATAGAAGAATAGCACTTCCTGCTGCAGATTATGTTTTAATTTCTATATCTGTAGGGATCCAAAAATCTGAATGGATTGATATTCATATTCCATTGAAGTTTGGAATACCCCAAAACACAGGAGATACAGTTGGCCCAGGAGGGATATTTCGAGGTATTAGAACAATACCTGTGATCGTTGAAATTTTAAAAGATATTGAAGAATTATGTCCTAATGCATTAGTATTAAATTATACTAACCCACAAGGCACTACAGTGCTCAGTACTTATCAAACAGCACCGAATGTTCAATCAGTAGGCTTATGTCATGAGTTATTTTATTTAGAGTCAAAAAAATTTGGAAAAGTTTTGAAGTATTGTAAAATAAATACCTCAACTAAAAAGAAATTTCAAATTCTATATGGTGGTCTAAATTTTTTCTTGGATAACTAAATTTGAATATGGTGGAGAAGATCTATATCCAATATTGCGAGAAACGGCAAACTACATGTATAAATCAGGAAAGTTTGGTAGACCATTTAATTTTTATCTTCTAAAACAGACGGGATATCTAACATATGTAGAGGATAGGCATGTGGCTGAATTTTTACCACAATATTATAATTATTTTAATCATTGGGATAAACCTTTTAATATTACTGATTTAAGAAGCGTGTATAGAGTTCAATTAGAAAGAAAATTAATGTACTCATTAATCAAAGCTCTAAGAACAAAAAGATTTAGTTGGATTATTAAATTATTTTTACGCCCAACTGAAGGCATAGAAAAAGCACTATTAACGGCTAAAGATAAAGAGAGGAACATTTCAAGACATCATGTATGTAATGTATTGAATAATGGTACAATCCCATCTTTACCAAATAATTGTGTAATTGAAATACCTTGTTATTTCAAAAATAAGGAGATTTATAAAGTAAAGATAGGCAATCTAGCTAGTCCAATTAGGGAATGGGTTAGTCTTCAGGCGAGGAATCAGCAATTAGTGGTAGATGCTGCATTATCTGGTAATCCTGATGATTTAATTAAAGCATTACTAGTTGACCCTATGTGTGATTTTATAGAAGATGAAGAAAAAATAGAAGCTTTAATGATGAACATGTTATATTATCAGAAAGCCTGGTTGCCCAATTTTTCTGAATCAATCCCGGATTACAGCGATTTAAAAAAGATCAAATACTATATTGAAAAAGGTGAATTATGTAAAAGAAACATTGCAAGAAAAGAAAAATATCACCCAGATAAGAGTCTTAAAGTTAAATCGTGGCCTTATATCAATTAATAATTTCTATGACCATCTAACAGGGAAATCAATTCATTATAAAATAAAACTTACAAAAAATCCACATGAATGTGAGGATTTCCCTCTAATTAGAAGATTTCTAGCTGCAATTCGAGGAGAGGAAAAACCATTAACAACTGCCCGGGAGTCTCTTCAAAGTCATCTAATGTCTTTTGCAGCAGATCGATCCCTCAAAAAAGAGAAGATTATACATATAAAGAATTAAATTTGTTACTATGTCTCCATTCAAAATATCTTCTAAAGTAAAAAAAAAAATAGGAAAAATTAATCGAAAAGACGACAACTTGAATTATTCTTTGCAACCTTTTGTTACAAAATGGTTAAGAGATCACCCCCCCAAATTGAGCTATAAATTAAAGCCACCAGAAATGAGTTTTGAAACATGGAAACAACAAGTTAAAAAATTAATCTTAAAAAAGATCCCAACTTTAGAACCCCTGCCTTTTAATAAACAAAAGTTTAAAATGGTTGGTGAAACAACATCAAATGGAATAAAATTTATCCAATTTTCTTTAATGACAATTCCAGGATTAAGAGTACCTGGAATAATGTGTATTCCTGAAAATATTGAACATAAAGTACCTGCTTGTATTTGCATACATGGACATGGGCAAAATATATATAATACTGTTGGAATGAAAAAATCTAAGAATAAAGAATATTTTGGATATGAATTAGCAAAGTTAGGATTAATAACTCTATCTTTTGATTGGATTGGAAGTGGGGTTCGAGAATCTTTTAAGAATAAATATTTATTTTTCCTCCAAGATGAAGGGCAAAGATCTAATTGGCTTCGGTTCATAGGATTAGATATGTTAGGACTCCGTATAACTGAAGTACAAACATTAATAAATTTCTTAGAAAATCATGACGATGTGGATCCTAACCGATTAGGAATAATAGGGCATTCAGGAGGGGGGACTCTTTCTTTATTTGCTACAGTTTTTGATGAGAGAATTAAAGTATGTGCTACTTCAGGATATTTAAGTACTTGGGATCATTCAATTCTAGCTATGTATCATTGTGGTTGTAATTATAGTGCAGATTTAAGAAAATATCTTGAATTATATGATGTGTATGCATCTCTAGCTCCCCGCCCTTTAGCGATTACGATAGGGGAAAAAGATAAGATCTTCCCCTACAAAGGGACTAAAATCTCTATCCCGATAATCAAAGAAGCTTATCAGGAAACTAATTATACCGAGAATTTGCTAATTCATGTACAAAAAGAAGGTCATAGATTTAGTGGAGAAAAGATATATCCATTTATATTAAGCTATATATAAATTTTTATTTTTTAGCAAATGGTAAACTTGTATTTATCTACAAATTTATATGAATCATAACTTCCTTTATAATTCCGAAGATGATTGAAAAGGAAAAATCAATGACCCTAAAAGCATTAGTATCGGTTTTGATGATGTTGAGTTTCTACTTTTAGAAATCGTTACGTTATTCATTTAATTATCTTCATTTTAATTAAAAAATAAATTTTATGGATTTAGTGTTTGTTTATTGCTATTCCACTACTTAGCTTAAATCATGAAATTTCCTATTGAATGGTAAATTCAGAGTCTGATTTTCACTAAAATTTCTTTGAAAAGACGAAGTCGCGTAATTATTTGGCACCCTAGAAGAATTAAGAGTTTTAAATCTAAAAGAATGATCACATTTATATTATTAAATGACAAAGTATTCTACTGAAATTTAAAAAAAAGAAGATGATAAAAATTTTATTACAAAATTTCAACACAGCTTGGGCAATCCCTTGGTATACGGTTATGGTTATTATTAACGTCATGGGCCTGGCGTATTGTGCAGTTGTTTACAAACGATCCCTGATTCCAAGGGATGGAAAGGATTCAACATATCGGAATCGGATGCGAATTATGGGGGTAATCTTTACGTTAGTTTCTGCCTATCGAGCGATTGGTGTATGGTCTATACCATATACTTTCCGAATACCGAACACGGTAGCGGAAGTTTCATTCGCTGGGTTAATTGCATATGCGATGTTACGATTCAATACTTATTTGCCTGCTACCGACGACGCACGTGCTAATAAATTCAAGTCATTCATAACAAAGACTCCCTATATCCTAGTAGGATGTTTAGTTCTATCACAATTCATTGACACATGGGGGGTGATCACCCATTTTGTATTAAGGGGTGTATTCGTGGAGACATTATGGGGGATTGGGTTCCTGTCAGTACTCCCACTTGCTATTATACAACTGCGCCGTGTTTTCTCGATAAAAGATAAGGAAGCAGTAGAACGGTTACGAATACTGAGGTATTCTGCGATAATAATTGCAGCTTGGTGCGTGATTTATTGTATGTACAGGTGGGTCTTTACTTTACCGGGAATGTGGGGTAGGGCGTTATATATATTAGAAACGGGGTTACCTGAACTTGAAACTGGCATACAAGCGATAATTAATGCCCTTGGAATTAGAACGCGAACATCGCTAGAGTACCGCGATTGGGGTTTTGGTTTTCTAATATGGCACTCTGCCTACTTTAGCATCTTAACTTGGATTTCAATATTCTTAATGAAAGCGCCACGACCCCGGGAAATTTCCGGGAAACGTAACGCTAAGCCAACGCTAATAACGCTAGCACTAACAGCGATAGCGCTAATAACGCTAATAACGATAATTGGCTTACCAGCTGACATTGATGAGAAAATTATTCTTTTCTTTTTGGGAGGCTTATTTCTCGTACCAATTGCCTACATTTTCGTTTTGGAAATCAAGGGTGTCAAGTTAAAGACTATAGAATAAATTTTAATTTTTTTTTTTTTTTTTAAAAATATTTTGGCCATTTTTTATAAAATAGAGAATATAAAACAAAAAACAACAAAAAACGGACAAAAAATGGACAAAATTAAATAATTGAATATTTAAAATAAAAGA
>JAHLWH010000044.1 GCA_019058015.1 Promethearchaeota archaeon
GTGTACCTCTATGTATGAGTCCGTATTTATGAGATGAGGAACCCAACATACATACAACTACTTCTGCTAAGTCAGATTTAGCTGCGACAGTTGCAGCATTAATTAAATTTAATGCAGAATCTGAAGATGGACGATCGCTACTTCTTTGACTTCCAACTAATACGACAGGTATGGATAAATCCTTAAGCATAAATGATAAAGCTGAAGATGTGAAACTCATTGTATCCGTTCCGTGTCCAATAATAATTCCATCGATGCCGGAATTTGCTTCCTTTTCTACCTTTTCTGCTAATTTTTGCCAAGAACTTGGTTTCATATTTTCAGAGAGAATTTCAAAGACAATTTCAGTGTCTAAATTACAGATATCTGCTAGTTCTGGAACTGCACTGAATAATTCTCCTGGTGTGAAGGCAGGAATAACAGCACCTGTGGTATAATCAAGTCTACAAGCGACAGTTCCACCAGTGCCAAAAAGTTTGATATTTGGTAATTTTTTATTTATTGGAAAGCTTTTTTCAGGTACATTATATTTTCCTTCACGTTTTCCAAGAATCTTGATTTCAATATCTTTTGATAATTTAACTCCAATATTATAACCATTATCCAATTTAATTTCGATAAATCCTGGTTCTGAAAACTTGGACCGGGGGAGTAAAATTCCTTTATATTCAGTAGTTTTGGTTTTAATTTCTATAATCGACCAAATTTTTACCCCAAATTTTTCTAAAATATCAATTACGTCTTTAGAATATCCTGGGTATTTTTCATTATTTTGATTTTTACTCATTTTTTTAACTCCTCCATTTTATTTGTAATTGCCTTTTTTAATTTTTCAGCAACTATCTTTCCATCAATTTTTCCTCTAACTTCTTTCATCACTTCTCCCATTAAAGGGCTAAAAGATCTTATTTCACTTTTTCTAATAAGTTCTACTTCTTTATTAACGATTTTTTGAATTAATTTGATTAAATCAACTTCTGAAAGCTTGATTATTTTTAATTGTTCTTTCACTTCTTTAAAGCTTGTATTTGGAGAGTTAGAAAGTTTAATTAGAATGTTCTCAATAGCTTCTTTGCTAACCTCATTCTTTTTTAATGAAGTGAATAGATTAGAAAAATGAGTATTAGTAAGATTGCTTACGTTTATTCCACCCCTTCTCAATGCTTTTGTCGTCTCTAATAAAGTGGTAATTATTAGAGTAGGATTTTCTTTATAGATATTAATTAATTCTTCAAATAATTTTAACTTACCTTCAAAAATAAGGTCTTTTATGGATTGTTCTTTAATTTTAAATTGTTCAGAATATTTTTTCATCAAATCCCACGGATATTTTGGTAGATTTTGCTGGATCCTTTTAATTCTATCCTCAGTGATAATAATTGCTTTAGAATCCGTGTCAGGGTAGAGGCGAGCACCCCCATGTAATTCTCTAAGAAATTCAGTATTACCATCTTCTAAAGCTCTTCGTGTCTCACCAGGAACTCCTTTAAATGCCAATTTAGTTCTTTTTATTATTACATCCATTGCCTTTTTTACGGTTTTTTCTATTCCTAAAACTAATACGAAACAATCATCAGCTTTTGTGTTTAATTTATTTTTAATGAGATCAATTTCTTTTTCTGAGAATCCATATTCCTTTAAATCTTCATCAGAATGAATTAATCCTTTAAGTCCAGAGATTTCTTTAACCTTATTTGCAACCTCAGTTCCAAATCGTCTATTTGGTTGGAGTTCAAGACCAAGGATCCCATTAAATCCAGGTAAATTTATTCCGAATAGTTTTTTACCTGATTTTATACCTTTATTAACAAAACCACACTTAGTATTTCTTAATTCTTTAGAGAGATCAACAATATCTTCTTTAATATATTCTTGTTTTATTCCTTTTTCCTTTAATTTATTCGTTATTTCGATTAATTTAATTTGTCGTGAAATTTCATTATTAATAAGTGGTGTAAACCAATCTAATTTTTGAACTCCTTTAATTTCAATACGGCTCCCATTTTCAATACTAATATTTAAGTCTTGTCTTATTGAGCCTAAGATAGTTTTTACCTTTCCTGTTCCCCAAAGAAGTAATCCAATACGTTCTGCACAGTCCCGAGCTTCTTGCGGAGTATAAATATCAGGTTTAGTAGTAATTTCCACGAGAGGAATACCTAATCTATCTAATCGAAAATATTGATTTTTATTTTCTGTTTTGATCTTCCTTGCAGCATCTTCTTCTAAACAAATAAATTCTAATCCAATCGTTTTTCCACTTGCCAACGTTATTTCTCCATCGGTTGCAACTACTGTTGTTCTTTGAAAACCACATGGAACGCTTCCATCAAGATAATTTTTGCGTGAGATATGAAATTCATTGATTATAGTCATTTTTAAAAGAGAGGCTATCATTAGGGCAATTTCAATAGCTTCTTGATTACATTCAAATGGAGGGGTTTCATCTAGCTCATAAGTACAAATCAAATCATTATAGCCTTCATATATAATTGTCATTCCCTTTGAATATTCTGTAAGCATAGCTTCATCATATTCACCCATCTCTCCTAGAACTGGTCTCATATATCTAAGTGTCGTAAAATCCGGAGGTCTACTACCTTGTAATTTACTCGGACATCTACAAAATAACTTAGTTTTTGAATCCAGTTGTTGGTGGATTTCAATTCCGCATTTTAATCCAAGTTCTTTATAATTATATTCTGTCATCTTCAATCTTTTAACAGTTATTTTGGAGGTTTATAACTTTTTTAAATTCTATTTATTCATTAAATTTTAACTTTTTATTTTATTATAACTTAATTGAAACATATAGCCCATCTTTATTATAACCCATTTTCTTAAACCATCGTTTCACTCCAAGACCGCTTATTACAGCTAATTTTTTGGCATCAAACTCCTCCCTTGATATTTTTTCAGCATGTTCCATCAATTCTTTTCCAAATCCTCGGTGTTGTATTTGAGATTCCTTAACCGGTTTGGAGCCTTTTGGAACTAATTCTCCTACAACTTTTATTTCTCTTACAATCATTGTATTTCCATCATTTAATTCAGCTCTATGAGCAAACTCAGAGGGTTTTCTTAAGCGTAAATATCCAATCAAATAGTTTTTTGGTTTATTCTCATAGGAAAGAAAAATTTCAGAACCTTTAGATGCTTTATAATCCAATCTATATAATTTGATATTTTCAAATGAGTTTGTATCAATCACATCATCTCTATTTGATATACCATATTCACGACATCGAATGCAATTACAACTACTATTTAATTGATTTAACCTGTCTTGAACAAGTTGTCTCAAATTACTCTTTTTACAACCAGCCTCTATTAACTGAGCTGGTATATCTCGCATTATTCTTTGTATCCTAACATATGGTGGAAGGTTTCTTTTTACATTTGCAATTAAATCAATAAGTCTATCCAAATCATATGGTTGAAATTTTCCTTCCCTCCACCAATTATATAATTCGGTTCCTTTTACAACTAAACAAGGATAAATTTTTAGTAGATCAGGTTTATATTCTGGATCAGAAAAAAGGATATCAAACAATTCCAAGTCTTTAGAATAATTTGAACCAGGTAAATTTGGCATTATATGGGCATTTACTTTTAAACCTGCATCTTTAGCCCATCTAATTGCCTCAATGCTTTCTTTAGTGGTATGTCCTCGATTTACAAGCTCATAAATGTCGTTAAATACGGTTTGAACCCCAATTTCAACTCGTGTAGTTCCATAGTTTAACATTAAATCAATATATTTTGGAGTACAATAATCAGGGCGAGTCTCAATAGTTAGTCCAACTAATGTCCTAGAGGATTTTTCAGCTATTTTTTTTGCTTTATTAAGAGAAGAAACTCTTTTATCTATAACTCCTTCTAATGCTCCTTGAATAAAGGAATTTTGATATTCAATATCCGTGGATAAGAATGTTCCTCCCATTATAATTAGCTCTATCTTATCAACATTGTGGGCAATTGCCTCCAAATCCCCGATTCTACTCTTTACTTGCTCATATGGGTCGAAATTACAATTAATTGAACGCATAGCTGCAGGTTCCCTTCCTGTATAAGATTGAGCCACTTTTACTCCAGGTTGGGAGGATTCTCCAGGGCAATAAACACATTTTCCTGGACAAGGATATGGTTTTGTCATTATAGCAATCACAGATACACCAGATAAAGACCTAACTACTCTTCTTCTAAGCACATCAACAATTTTAGTTTTTTCCTCTTCTGTTGCATGACTAAAAATAACAGCATTTTTAATAACTTTATTGTAATGATGTTTTTTGCAAATTTGGCATTTAATATTGTTAATTTTCTTACGAGAGGCGATTGGATTGTTGATAATTTCTTTTATAATATCCTTTGAAATTTTTTTAACTATATGTTCTTGTTCCTGATTGGAAAATTGCATTTTAACATAAATGTTTTCTTTAAATTTTCAATAATTCTGTATAAAACTTAAATTTTTCTATATAGAATCACTAAAAAAATTTCATATAATTAGTCAATCTGAAGATGTTAGTATCGAAATGGTTGAGAATGTACTAAAAAATCATCGGGATTTATTTCAAAATCCTAATCAACTCAAAAAATATGTAAAGGATGAATATCCAGTACTTATATCGACTATATTAAACGCATATTATACAGACGAAGTAATCAGACCGTTTTCATTTGATGATCTTATGGATGAAGATAATAAAAAAATTACAAAATTTCTTTCACAATGTAATGATGATATTATCGATCATTTGACAAACAGAAAGATAAGTTTTACTGAGATTATTCTTGTATTATTGGAAAATTTATATTTATATTATGAAAATAAGAGTATCACATCTATAAATAATATAACCAAAGATGGATTTGTTGTAGTTCGGGATTTGTACAAACTTGCTGAAGACATAAATCAGGGTAAACTTCTGATACCCCCTTTTCAAGAATATATTATATCTTCATCACGGATCTATCACCATTATCCGTTTATTATCGAATATAACGGCAATTTGATAATATCTCCGAGTAGATTGTTGATTGGGTATAAATTATTACATTATGCTTTCAATAAAGATAGAATTAACGATGAATTGGCTAAGAAATATGAAAAAGAATCAATGCTGGAAATTGAAAAACGGTTAAAAAAACACGGAGTTGAAATCATTGGTAAAGAAATAAAACCAAAGAAGCAAGGTGGTTGTGAAATTGCTCTTATTGGATATTATAATGAATATATCTTAATAATTGAATGCAAAAGTTTCCACCCATCACCATTTTTTATGATGCGAAAAAATAGGCGATATAATAATCAATTCAAAGATAAGTTGAAGAGAATTGAAAAAATAAAAGCTTGGATTTTTGATAAACTTAACAATATAAGACTAAAAATGGGGAATATTAAAGTAGATGTATATGACGACAAGAATAAAAAACCTTTAGAAATAGAATTTCCTATGAGATATCACAAAATTAACCAAAATAAAATACTTTACTTATATATTACAGAGATTAAAGAATATCACGAAGAAAGTCGTAATGATATCATTCAAATATGGTATGGAGATTTATAAAATAAAAGAAATCTTACAAAAAATTAATGGAATTTTAAGGAAACACCCTAATTTTAAAATTTTGATTATTTTTTAGGAGAGCACCAAAGGGGAGACATGAATTATCGCAGAGAATGGGGAAAAAGATATATATCTCTTGCAATTATTATTCCCAGTAAATAAGAATGAGAATTTACCTTTTGAATCTGATTTTCACCAAAATTCCAAGAAAAATTTCAAGATTCGCCCTATAATCTTCTCTTAAGAAGAGCTGAACGGATATCTAAGATGAATCAGAATGTATGAGTACCTTTTACTTGAAAATTCGGGAGCTTAAGAATTCATTTTTCCTTAGATTCAGGATAGAAGTTGGGTAAAAAGTAATTTAAAAAGGTTCTGCGGAACACCTACCTCCGCTTGATGTTTTCATATTAGAAAAACTAAAGACAACTAGACTATGTGAATGGAAGAGTCGCTGATCTTCGAGTGCTTGACAAAGATCTTTTAAAAAACGAATAATACCTTTAATCTGGTTTTCTATTGTTAAATCAGTAAAGAAACCTTCTCTAAATCCCTCTTTTTGCCACATTTGGTTTTCATATAGAATTATTGGGTATTCATTAATAAGTTTTGAAGGAAAAAATTGTGGCCATCGAGGATTATATGGTATTTTTCCCCCATATTTTTTTGAGAAATCTACTATACCTCTTGTAGTCGAGGAATCTGGGAGATCCCAATTCAAAGATATTCCCTTCCGCATGATATAGAGATTATCAAATCGTTCACTTGGTTTGATATCATTCTCTTTTACTATTTTTGTGATATTTTTTAAAATTGAACCAAACTTCCTCCAGATTGTATCATAAGTGAAAATGAAACAAAGCGGCGGGTGAACTTGCCATCGTGGATCACCATCCAATCGTTTAAAGAAATTCATTCTTCTTAGATCTCTGATTTTTAAAAGGGTTTCTTTTAGATTTTCATTCCCTAAAGTTGTTTTTACTTCTATACACATTGCAACATTCTCAATAAGAAAATATTCCGTTTCTGAAAAGATATGAGGGCACTCAGATAAGTTCCAAATAATAATATCTTGCTCAGTTGATTCCTTCCCATCTTTATCCAGTAGAACTTTGCTTCGTGTTAATTCATATTTTCCTGGTAAAAACGATTTTAGGAAGTTAATAAGAACATCTTCATTTTCTCTTCCTTTTATACCTTGATGTTTATAA
>JAHLWH010000045.1 GCA_019058015.1 Promethearchaeota archaeon
AAGTAGCTCACATTATAATTAGTTAGAGCACTTGCGATAGCCTCTGCAGTTTTCTTTGTTCTTCCTCCCATTGTGAAATATGCAATTAGTGTTTTCATAATTTTAAAGTAATTCTACTTCATAAAAAAACTTTATTCTTCTATATAAATAAATTTTTTGATTTTATAATTGATGGAGATTATTTGATAATAAACAAAGATAAAGTTTCTGATTTTATTGCCTCTTTAGATAAACAATTTACTCTCTGGGAGAAAGAAAAAGAAAAGAAATAGTGATGAAAAGCAGAGATAGAATTTAATTAATTTGTCAGAGATATTGTCAATGGATATTCTATTACATCCTTTGTTAAGTAATATACATGCATAATAACAACACTTGAAAATTTTTCTAATTTCTTTTCAGATCTCTACGCTAAATTGTTTTACTCTCTCTAAATAATCATATGATTTTAACCCGCGACCAACTCTCATTTTGGTATCATCAACTTTTAGTTCGCCATTGTGATCATATGGAAATATTTTACAATATGTCGACTTTATCTCATGAATTGAACCAATATTTCCTATTAAAAAGAAACAATGATCATTAGTGCTATAAAGCACAATATAATTAAATCCAAGTTTCCAACCCTCTATTATCGTATTAAATATTTTAGGGATGAATATTGGACAAACACCAAATACTCGAGGGAATGTAGACCTATAACCTATTTTCTTGTTATAATAAATTGGTCTTCCTTGATCTCTATAAATATGATTATCTAATATAAAATCATAAATTCTTATTACTTTTCTATTATAATCTTCGATATTAAATTTTTTTTCACGCATTAAAGAATCTTCAATAGCTTTTCGTATTTCAACATCATTTTTTACAATAACTACCCCTCCTCTTATCCCTTCGTAAGAAATGCTTTTTGGATCAAGTTGAATGTGGCGTAAAAACTCCTTATCACTAGCTTTTCCTACTTGAATCCAATTTGATAAATCTTCTTTTAATACCGGTATATCCATCCCTGACGACAACAATTGCCACATTGAATACAAACATGTTTATATCCTATTTTTTTCTGATTCGAATTGGAACGATTAATTTCTTCTTTTTTATTTCTTTTCGCTTGAATTTTTTCATAGATGTTGGGATGATGCCTTTTAATATGTTTCTTTTTATATTCTATTTCTTTTTTGCAATAGGGACATTTGTTCATAAAGACCATCCCAAATTATAATTTTTAAAAACAATTTTCTATTTTTCTTCTCCGTTAAAAGTATTTAAATAGAAAAAATAGGGTGGTAACAAAATTCAGTGATGGATATATCAATTAAGAAATTATTTTTTACTCTATTTTGGAACTTTTAATACCTTACAAATTAAGGTTGAAGGAATCATTTCTATTATTTCTTGATACCATTCCTCGTGAGGGATGACATCTCTTTCCAATGGTTTAGGCTCAAGTATGTTTTCTATATTGAAGCCAATCCTGATTAATCCATTGATGATATCACTAATTTTTAATGCGTGAACTCTAATATCTATTCCTGTAGACTCTACAAATGTCACTTCTTTTTCAAAATAGCTTACCGATATTTTAAGCTCCTTAAGATCAAGATCCTCTGCACCAAGAAGGTTGTAAATCGGGTGTTGCATACTAAACACGAAAATACCATTCGGTTTTAAAATTCTATAAGCTTCCTTAAATGCCGCATTCAAATCTTGCATCCAATCTAATGCGAAAGTAGATATTGCTATATCAAATATATCATCATCGATCATTATTAAATTCTCTATATCACCTTCTATTAACTCAATTTTAACTTTATTTTCTATTATTAAATTTTTAGCATATTTCAATTGTTCTAAAGATATATCAACTCCTGTACAAATACCTCCTTTCTTTGCTAAAGTAATAGAGTTTTCAGCGGCTCCACATCCTAATTCTACAATTCTTTTTTCTTCAACATCCCCAAGCAGATTAAGTTCAGACTCCCTTGCATAACCTGGAGCGTATTCAATATCATCAAATGATAACTTTCTTTTCTTCTGATATTCTAATGCCATTAAATTCCAATGTTCTTTAATGTTGTTTTTACTCATACTGTAATGAATTTAAGTAATTTTATTAATTTTTTTTCTAAAGTTTAAGTAAAAATTCCAATCATCACTGAATTTTGCATCCACCCAAAAAATAAATTAAAAAAAAAAGAGACAAAAAAAAATATGAAAATATGCAAAGTCAAAAAAAGGATGTAGTTTCAGTAATATATCTTTAAAAATATCCACAGTATTTTTATATAATATTTAGAAATAAAATTGAAATAATGGTAAACTTCCAATTAATTATATTTCCTTAAAAGCTTATAGACATTTTCAAGTATGAAGATTATTATATCATATTAAAATTACTTGAATAGTCTGAATTTAAATATTTAAAAAATAAAAAAAAAACAGTTATTATTTTTTGTGTGAAACTTTAATTTCAGTTCCGAATAATATCTTTTTTGCTGTTTCAAAAGCATAGTTATAGTCGAACACCTTCTTTCCCTTGGTATTGGTTGCATCCTTAAAAACCCGGCTTTCAATTTTATATTTAAGGCGTCCTATATCTAAAGCACCGATTCCATAAATCCCTGGATAAATCTCATCGTCGTTAGAATTTGGTTTTAGTCCTTCAATTCCGTAAGGTGGAACTAAATTAATATCAAGAACAATCTTGTTTGGCGGGAGTTTTTCCATTAATTCTTTTGATATCATTTGAATTCCGGCTTTTGCAACTGACCAAATTATATCGGCATCTTTTACTATTTCAAATCTTTCTTCATCGGTGGTTGCCGCTACTCCAATTATTTCAGAAGCGCCTTCTCCTGCTTTTTCCATTAATTTCTTTGCAAGTTCTTTTACAGCCTTTTCCCGACGGGAGATTATTAGAGGCGTAGCGTGAAATTTAGCTGCAAGTATCGCTCCAATTTGTCCTACTGGTCCTGTACCCCCTAAAATAACTATTTTCTTTCCTGTAAAATCTTTTATTCCGTGTTTTCTTGCAATTTCTATGGTTTTAGCAACAACAGCTGAAGCCGTAGTATGAGATCCACGAGGATCTATAAT
>JAHLWH010000046.1 GCA_019058015.1 Promethearchaeota archaeon
ATTTTAGAACCCCGATTGAAAAAGGGCAGTCCCTACCGCAAATAGTTGCGATTCTAAGACTTCTTCAAACATTGCGGGATAACTTCCTTCAAGACTTCCGAAGTAATGAGAAGAGCGTTATAAATGAAGTATGTCTTGAACTCGGCGACGAGCGCACAGCCCGATAACCTTAAGGCTGGTCTTTCTAAAAACGGAAAGATTGATGATTGGAATAAATTTTGGAATTTTACAGAAATTACCAAATTTTTATAAATAATCGTAAGGTTGAAGAAAATCTTGACTTAGTAAAAGAAAATCTTCCTAATAATGTAAATGAATTTAAAGCTTTAGGTTTAGTTAAGGACGGTATTTATAAAAAAATTGAAGCATCAATTCAAGAGGTTATTAGTATTTGCTCAATAATTAATTCGGATTTAAAATTAGGTATTCCTTCTAATAGAGATGATATTATTATCTCATTAATTGAGAATTATATCTTATCACGGAAAATGGGTGAAAAAGTCAAGGAAATGAAGGGATTTCGGAATTTTTTAATTCACCGCTACGGAAAGATTAATGATGAAGTAGCATTTAAAGACATTAAAAATGGACTCCCTGATTTCGAATTATTTAAAAAAGAGGTTCTTGCTTTTTTAAAAAAACACGAATAAATCTTGACTTTACTAACCTAATACAACTCCAGGTATTTCACGAATCCCTAACAAAAAGCTATTTAAATCATTTATAATTTAATCTGTAGTTAACAATTTGAATATTTGAGAATTAAAAATTCGATTTTTTTTAGGAAAAAAGTACTATATTTGTAAATGAAAATTTGTACCCGTTTCAAGAAAGTTTGAGTATTATTCAATACTTATGGACATATCAACGTAAGAATTTACTTTATCGATTTAACTTTTCGTTGCTATTATCGTCCCAATATCCAGTTTCTATGAACATAATTATATCTGCATTCTCTTCTTTTACCACAGTTTTCCAATCAGGGTAATCAGGGTCTTCCCCACTCTCTCTTATGTTGAATGTCATTAATTTAAAAATTGTTGGAGGAGGATTAATTTCGGAATTATTTACTTTTACGGATATTGTATCAGAACCAGTATTATCAGAAGGATCGATAGCCTGACAGAGAATAGTGTGAAAACCATCACTTTCTAGTGTTGTGTCCCAAGAATAGGATTTTGCACCTGATCTTAATATACCATCAATATAAATTGCGTAAGAACTGATTCCATTAGCATCAGTAGCATCCATATTAATTGTTATAGTACCCAAAACAGTTGAACCTGCGATAGGAGATACTATTGTAACATTTGGCGGTATAGTATCTGTTTCATTTTGTGGTATTGTATCTGTTTCTTCACTATTATTAACAAACACAGTAACTTCATCATTCCCCCAGACAGTATTGTCTTTAGCTCTACATAAAATAGTATGTGAACCATCTATTTCTTGAGTTGTATCCCAGGTGTAGGAATAAGAGGAATTTTGAATACTTACTCCATCAATTAAAATCTGTGCAGCTTGGTACAAGCGCGAGCACGAGGCTTACGGCTGGAAGTTCCCAGAGCTTCGCGAGCGATGTGATCGTCTTGAGGAGGCAGTTGAGTTGATTAAAGCGCTATTTACAGCGGAAGGTCCCATCAACTATAACGGCCGTTACTACAAGCTTGATCAAGTACCCCTGCCACCGAGTTGTACTCAGAAGCCGCACGTCCCAATCATGGTCGGTGGAAATGGTGAGAAGCGGACACTACGCACATTGGCCCGGTTCGGCGACATTTGTAACATTGATTTTAATAACTCTGGATCTCCACAACTATTTAAGCATAAGTTGGAAGTGCTGGCACGTCATTGTGAAGACTTTGGTCGTGATCCAGCAGAGATCAAGAAGACTTTACTTATTCCTTTGCGTCTTGAAAACGATGAGCAAAAGGCTGCCAAAATTCGCAAGGCTCGTGGAGAGTGGGCCTTGTTCGGTCCGAAATCGTTCATAATCGACCGCATCCAACAGTATATAGATGCTGGTGCCGAGGAAATCATGTTTTCGGGTTTACTGTCCAAACCGAAACTGTTTAAGCGTATTGATGAAGAGATTCTATCCGTATTCGACTGACCACTTATCTTCATCCATAAACTTTAAAAAGATTAAGATTTTAACACTAAACTTCAACCTATTTTTCGCTAAAATTCCATCGAAAAATGACTCTGAATTTACCTTTCAGGTTGATTTTTTTCATTAAAATAAAAAAATAAATTTTCTATTATGGAAGACTATACCAAAAACGAGAATGAGTGGAAGAAATTCCAAGAACAGATTAAGAAGTTGAACGTTCAACGAGATACGGTTGGTGTAATAGTCTTCGGAATAAGTATAAATATAAAATATTTAAAAAATAAAAAAAAGAATAAAAATAAAAAAAGGGTGAAAAATAAAGAATGAGTGTAATAGCAAGTAGTGGATTTAGAAGAAAAAAGTATAAGAAAGATTTTGAAGAGTTATTCGAACTGTTCAAATTCAATAAAGAGAATCTAAGAAAAAGATATGATGAAAACTTCGTAGAGTTATTAAATCTATTCAATAATATCAATGTTGACAGAAAGGATGTAGAATTTGAAAGAATTTTTAGTGTTTTGTTTGAAAAGTTTTTCAAATCATTCCCTACGTGTATGTCCAGTAGAAATGAAACACTTTTTAGAGAGATAAATAAAAAATGAGTGAAGAAACAAAAGAAGGATTCGGAATAGTTAATATATTGAAATTGATTGAAAATTTTAATAACCTAATGCATAAAAAATTACTTTCAGACTTATTCGAAATAAATCCAAAATTAAAAAGGAATAAATTTCAGTTTGTGTTCAATTTTTTTGGTAAAATAAAAAATGAATAAAAATGAATTAAAAAAATTACGGCGAAAGATTCGAGAAGGAAAAATACTCGAGTTAACTAACAGAGAGCGAAAATACCTAAAAAACGAGATTGAAATACATGGAATGGTAATAGATTGTATAAATCGTTTTTTAGAATATATTGAATCACAATTAAAAATGCTTTATATGATGTGGGGCAATCGAGATGATGCGGATGTCGAACCAGAATTGGTTAAATATCGTGATAAGATGATAAAAGGGTATAAGCGAATAAAGGAATGGATGAAGGAAGGTAGAAACGTCTGGCATATATTGGGAGACATTCCGAACATAATGCCCGAACCTCCAGAATCTCCTAAAAAGAAAAGACCGAAGAAAATAAAGAAGTAAAAAGAGTTTTGATAACTTTGAATGATAAATACTTAGAAAAACAGATTGAAATAATTTTAAAGAAACTCATAACAAACAATCCCGACATCAATCTTGCATCCGTTGTTAGTGTTGAAGGACTTCCGATTGTTTCGATTATTCCGAAAAATGTAGATGAAACTCATATATCAGCCATGAC
>JAHLWH010000047.1 GCA_019058015.1 Promethearchaeota archaeon
AATAAATATTTATCGAACATTTGTTTAGAATTAATTAATTTAGGATGTGATATCATCTTAGTGGATGGTGCATTTGATAGAAGATCATATGCGGCTCCTTTAATATCTAATGCTACAATACTATCAACAGGGGCAGCTATATCAGAAGATATTGATAAAGTTGTTGATTTAACCGCTCATACAGTTAAATTATTGACTATAGAAAATGAAAAGGAAGTAGAAATACTCAAATTGGCTAATAAGATTATTCAACACTCAAAAATTGGGATTATTGATTCAAAAAATTCGATAAAAATGCTAGATGTAATAACATCATTAGACGCAGCTATAGATATAAATGAAAATTTAAACAGTAATACAAAATACGTTGTAATAAAAGGACCAATTTCTGATAAAGTGTTAAGTGATTTAATGGATTCTACTGAAAAATATAAAGGTGTTACATTTTTGGTGGAGGATGGAACAAAATTATTCTTAAGTAAATGTTTACTGGAAAAATTCCAAAAGAAAGGGGGTATTTTAAAAGTATTAAACCCAATAAAATTAATTGCTGTAACCGCAAATCCAACCTCTCCATTTGGATACGAGTTCGATAAAAATGAATTTTTAACATTATTAAAAGAAAAAATTAATATCCCCCTTTATGATCTTGGACCTAGTGATTAACTAAAACCATTTAGATTAAAAAATGGAAAGATTGGTGGTTTTAGAAGTAAAGAAAAAATTGTAAATACAATCAAAAATATAAAAAAATATCATATTTAAAGTGAAAAAAATGAATAATAAAGCAGTAAATAGCAAATTGAATTTAGATTTCTCAATGGTAAAAAAAGCAAGAGAGACAGCAAAAACTATTGCTTTAGACACCCAAAAATTTATAGATAAACACACTACAACCTCAATTGAAAGAACTATCTGTAGATTGCTTGGTATAGATGGTATAAATGAATTTGGTGTCCCTTTACCAAACATTGTTGTGAATAATATAAAAAAAGGCAAGGGGCTTGGGATTGGTGCTGCTATCTTTATTGGAAATGCAATTCTCCAAAAAAATCTATCACCGCAAGAGATTGCAGAAAAAGTATCAAAAGAAGAAATTGATCTGACAAAACTTCCTATGAATGATTTAATTGAAATAAAGAGGGCTATAACTAATTTAGCTAAAAAAACTTTAGAAAAAATAAAAAAAAATAAAAAAAAGAGAGAAGATTATCTTGAAAAATTTGGTGAAAAGGAAGGTCCTCTTCTATATATAATTGTTGCAACAGGAAATATTTATGAAGATATCACTCAAGCAAAAGCTGCCGCAAAACAAGGAGCAGATATCATTGCAGTTATAAGATCTACTGGACAGAGTCTTCTTGATTATGTGCCTTATGGTGCAACAACAGAAGGATTTGGTGGTACTTATGCAACTCAAGAAAACTTTAGGCTTATGAGAAAAGCTTTAGATGAAGTTGGAGAAGAATTGGGAAGATATATAAGATTAACTAATTACTGTTCTGGACTTTGCATGCCTGAAATAGCTGCTATGGGAGCATTTGAGAGACTTGATGTGATGCTTAATGATGCTCTTTATGGAATATTATTTAGAGATATCAATATGAAAAGAACCATTATTGATCAATACTTTTCAAGATTGATTAATGGATTTGCAGGTGTAATTATTAATACTGGAGAAGATAATTATCTAACTACAGATGATGCATTTGAAGCAGCTCATACAGTGCTTGCTTCTCAATTTATAAATGAACAATTTGCTCTACTTGCTGGTTTAAAAGAAAAACAACTTGGATTGGGTCATGCTTTTGAAATGAATCCTGAGTTGGAAAACGGATTTTTATATGAACTTGCACAAGCTCAAATGGCAAGAGAAATATTTCCTAAAGCCCCCTTAAAATATATGCCCCCAACTAAGTTTATGTCGGGAAATATTTTTAAGGGCTATATTCAAAACGCTTTATTTAATATGATAACTATTATGACTAATCAGAAAATCCATCTGCTTGGAATGCTAACCGAGGCCATACACACTCCCTTTATGTCTGATAGAGCATTATCTATAGAAAATGCGAAATATATTTTTAATAATATGAAGTCTTTAGGAGAAGAAATTGCTTTTAAACGAGGTGGAATAATGGAGAAGAGAGCTAATGAAGTTCTAAATAAAACCTATAAACTTCTGAAAGAAATAGGAAAAGAAGGCTTATTCAGTACAATCGAAAAAGGAATATTTGCTGGAATAAAGAGGAAAATAAATGGTGGCAAAGGTTTGGAAGGTGTGGTTGAGAAAGAAAAGGATTATTTTAATCCATTTATTGAATTAATGGTTCAAGAAAATCTAATGTAGAATTATTTGTTAATTATGAATTAAATAATAATAAGGAGAAAAAATATGAATAACAATTTCAATAAAAACCTTGATTTGACAAAAATTAGGCCATATGGAGATACTTTTAACGACGGAAAAGTGCAAATAAGTTTTACACTTCCAGTAGAAGACGATGAAAAAGCTATAGTGGCTGCAAAAATATTGGTTAGAAAAATGGGGGTAAAAAATCCTTCTGTTGTATATCATTGTCCACTAGATAAAGGATTTACCTATTTTGTTGTTTATGGAAATTTAAATCAAACTATAGATTATACAGAAATTCATATAGATGCTATAGATAAAGAAATTATGTCTATAGAGCAGATAAATGAATATATAAAAGAAAATATTAAACGTAAAATTATAATACTTGGAGCAACAACTGGAACAGATGCACACACCGTAGGTATAGATGCTATAATAAATAGGAAAGGTTATAAAGGTCATTACGGGCTTGAGAGTTATGAAATGGTAGAAGCTTATAATATGGGTAGTCAAGTAAAAAATGAAGAGTTTATTAAAAAAGCAATTGAATTAAACGCGGATATATTGCTTGTATCTCAAACAGTTACACAAAAAAATATTCATCTAAAAAATCTAACACAGCTTGTAGAACTTTTAGAAAGTGAAGGATTAAGAGAAAAGATTATTTTGATTTGCGGAGGCCCTAGAATAACTAATGAGCTTGCAAAAGAATTAGGATATGATGCAGGATTTGGACCTGGTAAATATGCTGAAGATGTAACCACATTTGCTATCAAGGAGATAGTAAATAGAAAAAAGCTTTAATTATACTTTCCTTTTCCGCCAAATAATGAAAATCACAAGTGTTGGTACTGCTATTATAATTAAAATAATTATTAACAATACAAACAAATCCAATTCTACATCCCATACATTTTCATTTAATGAAGAAAAATCAGGATCAAAATATTTTATAATATTAAAAGCATAATATGTTGTTATCATGGAAGAATAAGATGTAGAACCATCTGATTTTGATTCTGAAAAGCCTCCATCGATTGGATTCTGAGATTTTAGAACCCACTGAAGGATTGTTTGAGAATCCAGCTGACTAGAATCCAATAAATTTACGGTAGAAACACAAAAATATGTTGAACTAATAAAACTATTAGAAGGAGACTCTGTTTGAGAAAACCCACCATAATTTGAAGAATCGAAAATATCAGAAACGTAAAAATTCATCATATATTGAATAATTGAATCTTTTTGCGATGATAGATTATTAATATTTGTAGTAAAATTAACTCCTAAAACTGCATAATGGGTACTAATTATCGATGAATTTAATGTTGTATTTCCGCCAAAACCACCATCGGAATGATAACAACTAATTATCCATTCGGTATGTTTCTGACTGTCGGAAATATTTTCTGGACTTAATAGAGACAAAATTTTAACTGAAAAATATGTATGAAATACGGTTGGAGAGGAACTATTATAATTTTTAAAACCACCATTTTCATGTTTTGATTGATTTATCCAATTGATAATTTCATTTTTATTATCTGTACTAATTTTATCTAAGTTATCTCCTATAAGATTTAATGAGAGGAGTAAATAATAAAGGGTTACCAGAGAATTATCAGTCAAATTATCAAGTTCGGTTTGAACATTATGAGCAAGCATTGTTGCCATAATATCTAAATCTTCTTGAGTTTCAAGTAAATTTAAATCTTTAAGCATTTTTAAAGCATAGTAAGTTGATTGTTCGGAAATGGTGTCTTCTTCTAAGATTGAATTTGAATAGCCTAAATTTTCAATTCTATTATTGAGAATAAAATCAGTTAAGTAAGTTCTTCTTGATCTTGCAGTTACTGGGGAAAATATTGCACCTAATGAAACCGTAATTAAACTCAATAAAAATAGTATAATAAAAATTTTATTCCATCTAATTTTTAAAGTCACTCTTATTGTGGGTTCTCTTTTTAGATTCAATTTATTATTTTAAAAATATTTTAAAATAAATAAAATTATCGAATCGAATAATGAGTAAATTAAGTTTAAGTGAGAAAAGATGAGGAATTAAAAATTATTCATTCGATTTTGAAAATTTCCGAGATATCATGATATAATAGATTTGGATTTGAAGCAAATTGATTCGAGTTAATAAATAATTTCCTAAAAGATGGTAATGATCCTAATATTGAGCCTCCTAGGAAAATTGCAAATTGTTTGTTCTCGGGTATAAAAAAATTAAATAATTCAGATACATCTTCATAATAAGTAGGGATTGCGGCTATTGATTCAGGATATTCTTTTATAGGTATTTCTTGACCTTGAATTTTCTGGCCACAAAACGGACAAAATACATGTTCTGAATCTGGGGGCAATTTTTTTTTACAATGTGGACATTTCTTTATTCCCTTTTGTTTCTTTTTATCACTCAATTCTGTGCCTACTTTTAAAGGAATATCAATTGTTACTGTTTTCATAGTATTACCACAATATGGACAAATTTTAATTCCCGAGCTTAAATCAACTAAGTTTCCACATTTCTCACAAGTATCTTGAAGGGTAGATGTTCCCTCATGGGTAATTAATGATTTTTCTGCTGGAATTTGTGGTTCTTCTGGAATTGCTGGGATTGGTCCTAAATTAGGTAAAATTGTAATTAATTCTGCTTTTAATCTTTCAATAAAACCATTATAGGAAGAATTTCCACCTGATACAACTATATTTTTTAATAATAGTGCCCAATATTCACTATTTATATTTCTAAGGCAACTGATAACAGCTTCTGGAATGCTTTGTATATTATAACCTAAAATTGAAGGTTGAAATAAAATTTCAGGAGAAAGATACATAGACTCATTATAAATATTAATTGTCTCTCCATCAGGTAGGACATAACTTTGTTTTTCTGTTTTTACTTTTGGACTGATAGAGGAAGGATCTAAGGCAATATAACAAAATTTCTCAATAATTTCTCTTAAAATTACTTTTTGAGCAGAAAATTCTAAATTAATGCCTTGTCTTAATAATAATGATTTCAAATTAAGACTTACATCATATCCGGCTAGTGTTAATATCTGCACAGCTGGATAATAAATCTTTCCATCTATTATGGGAACTATATTAGTTATACCTTCTCCACTCTCAATAACTAAACCTGTAGTTAAACCAACAGAAAATAAAGATAATAATGGAGAGGGGATCATCATTAATTTTTTAACACGATGTGTCTCAAAAAATAATCTTGCAATATATTCTTTTGTTTCTTTAGGGATACTGATCGGTTCTGCATATAATATTTCATATTCGATGGGATTTATTCTTAGCAAATTATAAAAAATATGATTTATAATTTCATAAAAGTTTTCCCACTGAGTAATATTTCCTCTTGAAATTGGATAGGTGATTTTTAAAACACCTCTCATCTTCATACAGTCCTCTCCGACATAAATCAATTTACCCCTGGCTTCTCCTATATCAACCATGATTGATCTATATTTCTCAGTACCAGTCATACATGGAAATACAACTCTAGGAATTTGATCCCCAGCAAAACCTATTTTTACATATGCTTCACCAATATCAATGATAATTGGAACATTTACAGGTATTTCCATGATATTTTTCCTAATTATTTCAATATTTGTGATTAAAGTATAATTTTTTTAATTTATTAATTTGTATATATTAATTTTCTTATTGTCTTAACTGTTCGGTAAAAATTTATAAAAAATAATAAAATCTTATAAAAATCAAAAAACTGTCCTATTTCTTTATTTTACATTAGATGTATGAAACATCAGTTTATACAAATACTCTATTTGTTTAAATATCTACATTATAAATTATATTAGGAATGATTCAAACTGTCATATTTCGGCTTTATCCATCAAAAACTCAAGAGAAAAAGTTAGATGAAATTTTCACAATCCATAATAGGATGAAGCGTATTGGTTACAAGATATTATTTAACGGAGAGAACAACATTCAACAAAAGTTAATGGCGCGATGTCGAAATAATCCCTATGTTAATACTATTCTAATTGAAAACAATACAAAGCTCGATCAACAGAAAACATGGCTTAAAAAAAGAGAAAAGTACATGAGAAAGCAACATAAAGAAATTGAAAAAAAAATAAAAGAGATTAAAGAAAAAAATAAACGAGATAGGCGACTAAAAGGATTATACTCGCGGTTATCGTCAGTTCAAAATCGATTAGACCACCTAAAATTAAAACCAATAGTGTTTGGCGGAAAGCGATTGTTTAGAGAAAAAATATTAGGAAAAATCAGTGAGCAAGAATTTCAGATTAAACGAGATTCATCGTTTTGTTGCGTTGGAAAAAAGCAAGGAGTCAATTTAAATATCAAAATCTTAGACGATAAGACTTTAAAAATTCATACTTTTCATAAAGATAGGAATAAGAAATGGCTCATTATACCCTTTTCAGTTAATCAGAAACAAGAAATATGGTTTAGACAAATCCTTATAGTAGAAAAATACACGATAACTATTGTAAGACGGATAATTAAAGGGGATTTACGGTATTTTGCCCATGTATCTTACGAAATTCCCAAACCAGATTTAAAATATGGGTTTAAGAATGGTGCAATTGGTCTTGATTTTAATTACAATTTTGTATCTTTATGTAATGTTGATAAAAAAGCAAGTTTAAAGAGCTATCAAGAGATAAAGTTTGGAAATTTGCATTTGTATAGAAAGGATAAACGAATGGATTACATTAGCTATAAAATGGATAAAGTCGTTAATTATTGCATTAACAAGCGAAAAGGACTCATAATTGAAGATTTATCATTTGAACAGAACTTTTCATACAATAAAAAACTTAACAGAAAATTAAGTAATTTCAAAAAAAGAGCATTAGATTTATTAGAAAGAAAATGCATTAAAGAAGGTGTAAGTATGAGAAAAGTTCATCCTGCTTACACATCTTTAATCGGTAAATATAAGTATTTACGCTCACATAATTTATCTACTCACGTATTGGCGAGTTATGTGATTGCTCGAAGAGGTTTAGGGTTTGGGGAGTCTATTCCACCCATTTACAAGTGGTTGCTCTCACAAGTCGGGGGCTTCGTAAAACCCCGTTTGAAAAAGGGCAGTCCCTACCGTAAATGGTCACAAATCCACGACTTCTTCAAGTACAGCGGGATAACTTCCTTCAAGACTTCCGATGTAATGCGAAAAGCATCACAAATGAAGGATGTCTTGAATTCGGCGACGAGCGCACAGCCCGATAACCTTAAGGCTGGTCTTTCCAATAACGGAAAGATTGATGATTGGAATAAATTTTGGAATTTTATAGAAATTACCAATTTTTTATAAATAATTAGAAGGTTATTTATTATCTAAAATTTTGTTTTTTTAATCTTTATTTTGACTATTTCTGTTCCTAAAATAAACATCATTAGATTAAAATTTAATTATTGACCTTTTTTAATTCAACAAAATAATTCTGAAGTTGAATTTCTGAAAATTTCTTAAATTCAATGAACAAATCTAATAAAATTTCGCCCCATTGATTTAATTTAACCCAACCACCCCCCCCATGACCTCCTTTTCCAATAGAGACTGCAGGTATTCCTGTTCTTTCCTCAATCCTCTTTAAAATACTCCAAGCATATTTATAACTATAATGACAAATTTCTGATGCTTTTAATAAAGATTTTCCTTTGTTTTCTTTAATAGTCTGTAGTAATTTTGACCAGCCATCCCCCAAAATATTTTGATTATTATATTTAAACCAGATTTTAAACTCAAAATTGAGTTTTTCAATACGATCTATGATTTCTTTAGAATATTTTTTTTTAATTGCCATTTACAATCACTAAATATTTAATTTATTTTATTTTCGAGTCAAAATAAATAATCAAAAAAAGTAATTCGCCGTACTTTCAATTATTCTTAAAGCTAATTCGATTTCTTTATTTCCATTAGCACTGTAATTCATATGCCCCGGCAATAAATATTTTACATCTAATTGGCTTAAAAATCTAATCGAATTTTTCAATTTTTCTAAAGATCCTCCAGGAAAATCAAATCTTCCAAATGCACCACCCGAAAATACTACATCTCCACTTATTAAAATTTTATTTTCTTGTTCATATAAACATATAGATCCTTCACTATGTCCAGGAGTATGTATGATCCGAAATTTATAATCTGCACAAGATATTTCTTGATTATTTGTAAGTTCATTAACATCTATTGGAATTATCTTAACTTTAAAAGTTTGTGGTCCTATTCCTAAATTTCCCGGAAATATTGCTGAAATATCTGCATTTTTAATAGTTCTTGCTGCATGTCCAAAAGCATAAATTTTAGGAAGGGTACTTTTCATTTTTAATAATAATGGATAGATACCTAATAAATGATCAACGTGAATATGTGTTAGAATCACTTGTTTAATGTTTTTATATGATAGATTTAATTTTTCCATCTCTTCTATTAAACTTTTAAATGAAATACCGTTTCCAGCATCTATTAACGTTAAATCTGTTTTATCTTTATTAGAAATAATATAATTATTGGCATCCAATGTAGGCGTTTCTTTGAAATAATAAACGTTATCTATTATTTTATACCCTTTCTTTGAATATATATTTCCAATATTAAACATCTTTAATCAGTAAGAAAACAAATTCTATCTAATATTTAATATTGACTTAATTTGAATAACCAATTAAAATTTTTTATTCTATAATTTAAGATTAAATACAAAATACCCAATTAATCTAAAATTGATAAGAAATTTTAACCTAATCCAATGAATATGTTAAGGTTATTCAACTATGATTAATAAAAATAAATATAAATTAATTTGATTTATTACTAAATAAAATCTACATAAAATTAATAATATAAAAATTAAGTGATGAATAACTATGGCAGAAGAACAAGTCAGTGAAATATATTTAAGGACTTATCCCAAGGTAATTTTTTTATGGCCCACTCTATTATCCTCTTTTACGTTATGGATCATTACAATGATCCTTAAAGTCATGGGAGGGACAATTTTTGCTGATTCTCAATCTTTTTTCTCATGGTTCTGGTTAATCATTTTTGCATTCAATATATTTGTAATGGCTTTTGATTTTCAGAGTACGAAATTTTTCCTATTATTAGCGGCGATTGTAGTTATAATATTGATAGTTTTTATTTTGTGGCAAACAGGAGTATTCGGAGGAGTTAGTCTTGGTGGTATTCCAGAATTTAATATTGGACTTACAGACAATTTTTATTTGGCAACTACAATAATTTTATTCGGAATCTTGGGAATTGTATGGTTATCAAGAAGAATAGATTATTATAAAATTGAAAGAAATGAAATATACCACAGAAATGGATTTTTAGGTAAGGCAGAGAGGATTCCAACTTCGAATTTAACTTTTGAAAAGACAATTCCTGATGTTTTTGAATATTTATTACTGAGAACCGGTTCTTTAACCTTACACCCACATAGAGGTAAAACAATTCATTTAACTACGGTTCCCGGTATAAACAAACTTGAGGAAAAATTGGATCAATTATTATCAAGAATTACTGTAGAAGTAGATGATATTCATAAACCAGAAGAACAAGAATAAAACTTTATAAATGTATTCATATTTTTTTTTTATTTTTTTTTTCCAATTAATAATTTCTTTTCATTTAATTTGAAAATGCCCCAATTTAAAATCTACTTAATGATTAATATTTGTTTATTTCATTTTCTTTTTTAAGTAATCCTTATTTTTATACCTAAAGATATTCCTTCAACAATACCCTTTATAATTTTAAAAAAACCTCTTAAATTTTTCTCATAACTTATTCTATTTTTAAAAAATGATGTGGGAATAATAAAAATTGAAATCAATAAATGATAAAGTATTAAAATTAAATGTAAATGCTTGAAAATGAAAAGAAATTTATTTTTAAAGTAGTTATATTTTACAAATTTTGAAAGCTTTTCTTTATTCTCATCAGTTTTGTGATATAATACAATTTTTGGAAAATAAACTAATTTTATTCCCAATTGTTTTACCCGATAACTAAAATCAATGTCTTCATTATACATAAAATAATTTTTATCAAATAGTTTAACTTTTCTAAAAACGTCCCTCCAAACAAACATACAACACCCCGAAATAAAATCTACTTCCATAATTTTATTTATTTTTTTATTTCCTGGGTCAAGTAAACCTCTGCCTATTCTATTTGCTCCACTAAAATGGTAAAATTTAAAATATCCGCCCGTAAAATAAATTTTTTCTTTATTGGGATGATAGTAAATTTTTGGTCCCATAATTTTATAATTCAAATTTGAATTTAAGAAATGAATAGACTTCATTAAAAAAAATTTGTGAATGATTATATCTGAATTTAATATCAAAATAATTTTCCCTGAACTTCTTTTTACACCATAATTTATCCCACCAGAATAGCCATTATTTATTCCCTGATAAAAAACCTTTAAATTATATTGTTTCAGTTTTTGAAATTTGTTAATAAAAGAATTTAATGATTTATGATCATTTTCATTGGAATCATTATCTACAACAATAACCTCAAAATCCTTAAAAGTTTGATTAATTAATTGCTTTAAGCAGTCTATAGTATCGCTTGAATTATTATAATTCACCAGAATAATTGAAAGTAGGGTCATTTTTATTATTTATTAAATATTTTCATTTAAACAAATAAATAAACCAAATAGAATCTATAAAATTAATATAAATCAATATTTTAATTTTTGTAAATTCAATTTGACTATTTATGTAAAATTTTTCTTGCTATCATTATAATATGTATCATAAATTTTAAGAAGAAGTTAAATATTAGATATATAGTTTTTATAAAATGAATTTAATTGATATATGAGATTTTTTGGTTTTTATAATTGAGAAATAAATTTACATTATTCAAAATAATTAAAAAAATCTACATGATATCTAAATTGATTAATAGATTGGGTGTAAAAAGATCTTTTCATTATCTTCTATATAAAGTGATTAAATTAAATCATAATAAAATAATTCATACGAAATTTGGGGTTAAAATCCCCTTTATTGATAATAAAATTTTTCTTTATTATAATGGATATGCTGAATGTAACATTATTAAATACATTCAAAATTCCCATAATTTGAATACTTTTATAAATATTGGTTCTGGCTATGGTGAATATTTATTTTTCTCATTTATAAACCCAAATATTCGTTATATTTACGGTTTTGAACCTGTTCCTTTTCTTTATAAAATAATTAAGAAAATTTTAAGATTAAATCCCTTATTTACTAAAAAAATACATATAAGCAATTGTGCTTTAGGTGATTTTACTGGATCTACGAAAATATATATAAATAAAAATGCACTATTTGATAGTAGTTTAACTCCTTCAAATTCAAACACTGTCCATAATATTAATATTAAACGATTGGATGATCTTGCTCTAAAAATTCAACCACCTATTCTTCTTCTAATAGACGTAGAAGGATATGAACTTCAAGTTATTAAAGGAGCTCAAAAATTCATTGAAAAATATAAACCTTTAATGATTATTGAGGTCTGGGATAAAAATATACAAAAATATCATAATTTTATATCCAAAATGAACTATAAATATGAAATGATATGGAGAGAAAAATATTCTGATACTGAATCTTGGCATTTACGTCCCAATATTAATCATTCTTAGATTAATATTTTTAATCTAGTACAGATAAAATATAATAAATAAGCAACAAATATTGATATCTTTCTTAAATTTAAAAAAAATCTAAATATGCCCTTTACTAAAATCAGTGAAATTGCAACAAAAATTTTTAATTTTGATATTTCTAATATTAAAATTTTTACCTTAAAAGTCCTAAAACTTATATCAATCTTAATAAGACGTAAAATTGACGAAAATTTATTGATTTTTGGCGGGAATCTTGGTAAAGCATTTTTAGGTAATACAAAATATCTTTTTCTATATTTTAATAAATATTCTAATTATAAATGTCTCTGGATCTCAAGATCTAAAGAAATTGTAAAACATCTTCAAGAACAAGGTTTTAATTCTCTCTATGCATTTTCACTCAGAACATTTTTTAAATTACGCTCCGCTCGCTGCATTTTTATTACTCATGGTGAGGGTGATATATTACCTATAGAATTTTCTCCTCAAACTCAAATAATACTTACTTGGCATGGAAATCCAATGAAGAAAATTGGTTTTGATGCTCCAAGATTCCTTGGTAATCGATATAATTATATAGTATTAAAAAAACTCGTAAAAGATTTAACCTATTTATTGTCTCCATCAGAAGAAATCAAAAAAAATTTCAAATCGGCATTTAAAATACCTCAAAAAAAAATTAAAATAACAGGTTTACCTCAAAATGATTTTCTTTTTAATAAAAAGAAAGGAGAAATAAAAAAATTAAAACAAAAATTTAGAGTTCCAGAAGGGATTAAAAATATCATAATGTATGCTCCAACTTTCCGAGAAGACTTTCTTGGTAAAATACCTTTTTCAAAAGAAGAATTACTAGAATTAGAAAACTTTTTGGAAGAATCTAATTCAATCTTAATTTATAAAGCTCATATTTTTATTGAAGCTTTTGACTTAAAAGATTTTAAAAGAATGATTATACCAGATAAATATTCTGATACACAAGAGTTATTGTTAATAACAGATATATTAATCTCTGATTATTCTTCTATTATGCACGATTTTTCAATTCTTCAAAAACCCATTATTGTTTTTGCCTATGATTTAGAATTATATCAGAAGCAACGGGGGATGTATTATAAAGACTATGAGAAAATTGCCCCCGGCCCAATTGCTAAAAATGGTCGAGAATTGATTTACTATTTAAAAAATATTGCCGAATGGGCACACAAATATGAATCTAAAAGAAATAAAATCAGAGATCTTTTTAATAAATATATCGATGATAAATCATGTGAGCGCGTTGCCAAGTTATTGAATCTAAGAATAAAGTAATTAATAAAATTAAATAGAAATTGAATTTAGTGATGATTACGGAAATCTACCATTTTTCATAAGATTTCGAATTAAATTTAAATCTTTAAAATCATCAATTTCCATACAATTTTTTTCATTAAAATATAATGGTTTCAAAATCACTTGTTTTAAAATTTCATTTAAAGCATCTTCAGCATAAACATTTAATCTATTAGCCAGTACAAATTTTTCAATTTGGTTTAACCATTTTTTAAAAAAAGTTATTGTTAATTTATATAATGGCGCTAAAAAGGCTGAATTAGGACCGAAAATATTAACACCAATTTTTAGAACTCTATCAGAAGCAATATATGCCTTAAAATCTTTTTTAGGACGAAGTTTTTTATTTATTAAAACACAATTCGACAATTTTGATTTTATAATTTTTTTTAATAATAGATTTGAAAACATCAAATCTCCGTGAATTAATATTATATCATCGTCAATTACATCTTTAGTAAGATACATCGAATAGATGTAATTTGTTTTTTCATATTTTGGATTATAAACATATTGAACGTTTAACGAACTGTAATTTTTTCTAATATACGCCTTTATTTTATCTTCAAATGCTCCTGTAAGAATAATCAGATCATTTAATTTACATTCTATAACATTTTTAAGTTGATAATCAAGAATTGTCAAATTTTTAGATATTTCAATGAGACATTTTGGTATCTTATTTGTTATCGGTTGTAATCGCTTACCAATACCTGCGTTTAAAATTATTACCTTCATTTAATTTCTTCTAAAATATTCCTCAAATTATATTCTGTTAGTTTTCTTGGATTGTTTTTTACACGTTCAGGATTGAATCCATTTTTAATAATTAATTCTATATCATTTTGTGTCTTAATTCCTAATTTATTTAACTTAATTTCTAATCCAATTTTTAGCATTATCTGTTCAATTTTTTGTTTTGCTTCCAAAAAAGTAGATACTCCAATAATTGTTTTTAATTTTTTCATTGTTTTTTTGACATAATCTAATCCTCGAGGGTCTAAAATGTCAATTTCATTTACTTTTGAATTATAGATAAACATGCTTGGTAGCGTTAATGCAACTGCATGACCATGTGAAACATTAAAATATGAAGTAATGGGATATGATATTGCATGACAAGCTGTAGTTTTAGAAATATTTATTGCCTTACCTGCATAATGTGCTGCTATTGACATATTTCTTCTTGATTCTTTATTTAGATCATTAACCGCCTTAACTAGATTATTCACAACTAATTTTATCGCCTTTTCTGCATATTTTTTTGATTCTTTGGTAGAATTTATATTCCAATATGATTCAATCGCTTGAGATAAAGCATCCATACCTGTTGATGCAGTTATTTTTGGGGGCAAACTATAAGTAAATTGTGGATCAACAATACTATAATCTGGAAGCATAAAGGTGGTATGCCCTAAAGAATATTTTATTTTATTTATATATATAACTGCGAAATGAGTTGCTTGACTTCCAGAACCAGCAGTAGTTGGAATACAAATTAGTGGAGTTCCATTTTTTTCAATGTTGATTTCTTTTTTAATAAATTTTTCAATCATTCCATTATTAGTAGAAAAAATTGCAATACTTTTTGCAATATCTATTACAGAACCTCCACCAACTGCTATAATTATATTATACTTACCCTTTTTAAAAAGTTCTAATCCTTTTTTTATATCTTCAATCTTGGGATTGGGTGAAAAATCAAAAAATCGCGTGATATTGCAATCTTTCAGAAGATTCAATATTATTTTTTTTGCCTTAGATATTTCAAACGATTTTTTACCCGTTACAAGAAATATATTCTTAAAAGAATATTTTTTAATTATTGTTTGTAAATTTTTAATAGAATTTTTCCCAATATATTCAATCATTATCTTCTAAATATCTGATAAAACTATTTTTAAGTTTGATAAAAGATGTTTTTGGTCTTCCCAAATCTTTTCGAGACCCTTGTTTTACTTTAATAACTAGCATTGAAGGACCATCTACTTTTTTAACTTTATTCAATTCAGATATTAATTGACTTTTTGATTTTATTAAAGCAGAATATTTATAATTACAATTTAAAGCAATTTCTTTAAAATTTAAGGATTTGGAAACTGTTGGTTGACCTCCTGTTGAATCATGGGATTCATTATCAAAAACAATATGAATTAAATTAGGTGGTGATTTATGTCCAATCGTTGCTAACGCTCCCATCTGCATAATAAGAGCCCCATCACCATCTATAACAATCACTCTTCGACCTTTTTTTTGAAGTGCAATACCAAGTCCAATCGATGCTGCACAACCCATAGATCCAACCATATAAAAATCCTTTCTGTGAACTTCATTATGGTTATCTCTATATTCATAAAGTTCTCTTGAAGTTTTACCTGTTGTACTAATAATTATTTCATTTTGATCGAATTTATCAATAATTAATTTTAAAGCCATTTCTCTTGTCATTTCATAATTTAATAATAAATTTTCCTTCGATTTTTTATTATTAATAATCCCTTTTTTAATTATTAGTGCATAAGGAGCTTTATTTGTTTCCAAGTAATTTTTTGCTTTTTTTATTTCTCTCTCAATACCTCCAATATCAAAAGGCAAAATTACATAAGGAATTTCTAAATCTTTTAATAATAAATTCATAATTCTTCCCATCTTTTTATGTTGGGGTTCGTCTAACTTTCCAGGCTCTCCTCTCCATCCAATCATTAATAAAACAGGAATTGAATAGAGTTCAGGGTTACAAAGCGATGTCAATGGATTTATTGTTTTTCCAAAACCAGCATTTTGCATATAAGCAACCCCAATTTTACCACTTGCTAAATAATATCCTACACATATTGCAATAGATTCACATTCATTACAAGCGATAATATTTGTTAATAATTTTTCATCATGTTCTGCTAAAAAAAGCATCCAATCTGCAAATGTAGAATCTGGAATCCCCGTAAAGAAAGTCAATTCGTATTTTTTAAAGATATTATATAATTCAAAAGAAGTAATCATATTATCCTCTCGGTAATCTCAATATCCTTTTTATTGTGAATTTCAATCCATCCCTTATACACTTCTAATATGTTCACTTTAAAGCCTCTATCAATTATTTCCTGAATAAAATCAGTAAATGATGCCATTTCAAATGAAACAGCTTCATGAAAAGGACCTTCATGATTTATTTTACAATCATAATATATTTTTCTAATAATATCCACACTATATTCAGAAAAGTAAGTAAGCCCCACAAATTCGTAATCTGCCATATTTTTATCTAAAGTTTTTCCAATTCTTATTATTTCATTTTCTTTTTGGTATAATCTTCTGACTTCTTTATCGGGTTTATTTTTAGTCAAAATTAAATCGAGTTTTTTATCAACTTCATGTTTATGATAGACATAAGAATTATCTACTACTAAAACAATATCTCCTTTAGAATTTAACAAATTGTTAATAATTTGGTCATTAAAAATAATATCAGAATTTATATAGATAAAGCCGTTTTTCATATTATCTTCGGCTTTAAATAATGAATGTAATATAAAGGTCGTTAAATATTCATTATTATCAATATATTGAACTCCTTCTACATTGAAAAGATCTTTTTTATAACCTCTAATTACATTGATATCTTTAATTCCACAACGGTTTAAAATGTTTATTTGTCTTTGAAGGATTGATTTTCCTTTTATATTTATCATCGATTTTGGAATGTTAAAATTTGGATCTTCACCTGCCGCAGGAATAATCGCTCGTATCTTACCGATATCATATTTCATATCTTTTTCTTTTACTTCCAAGAATCCAACATCTTTAAAAATATTAATTACTGGACTACATATTGATTCAACTTCTAAGCCCCTTTGATTCTTTAGAATAATTGATGCGGCTTTTTTCATTGCTTTATGAGCTGAACGCAATATATGATTTGCATATATAACAATATTAAAGCCTTTATCTTTTAATTCATGCTCTGTAACAGTATTATATGTCGTTGGAACACAAATTAAAGGTTTATTGACTCCTAACTCCCTTGATAATTTATTATACTCTACTGCGAAGTCAAATATTTCTTTCGGATTAGTATCCTTGGAATGTATCATTATCCCATCAGCTCCAACTTGCAGAAATTTCTTGGCTCTAAACAGTGCATCTCTTAGTCCTGAACCCGAGATTAAACTTTCAATCCTTGCAACAATCATAAAATCAGATGTTATTTGAACATTTTTCCCTCTTTTAATTTTTAATGCAAATATATCAGGATCTTCTTGTGTTTGTTTTGCGCTAGGATCCAAACTATTCCTTTTTGGAAATTTCTTATCCTCTATAATAACCATTGAAACTCCCATATCTTCTAAAGATCTTACAAAATATTCAAAATTTGTTGCCTCTCCTCCAGTATCACCATCTACAATTAATGGTTTATTTGAGCTATTTAATATTTGTCTAATAGTTTCATATCTTGATTCAATTCCAATTATCTCTGCATCAGGGTATCCTTTAGCTGCACTTTCTGTTAAACTACTAACCCAAATTCCATCAAATTCAAGAATTTCATCTCTAACTTTTTCTTTTATATTATTCACAATTATTGCACTAAGCCCATTATGAGCTTCTATAATTCTTATTAAATTTTTCTTCTTAAGTAATTGTTTTAAGGATTTTCTTCTATCTTCGGGTGAAATTCTATTTGTTAGGGTCATTGTGATTAGAAAAAATAATTTATATGTTATTTCTATTTAAATTTAAAGAAATTAATTTAATTAAATTCTATTAATTTTTCAATATTAATTCAATATCAAATTTTTATGCTTTTTTTATAGGTATTATAAATAATTACAGTTTAGTAAACTTAAATGGAAACAAAAACGAAATTTAATGAAATCTTCGAACTTTTAAGAAATAAACAAATTTATTTTTTTGATTTAGATGGTACTCTCTATTTGGAAGATTTACTATTTGATGGAATTCTAAGTCTAATTAATAAATTGAAATCTTTTCAAAAAAAAATCTGCTTTTTATCAAATAATTCAAGTATTTCTACTAAAGAATATATTCTTAAATTGGAGCAGTTAGGATTAGTTACTGATTTTGAAAATATTATCTTATCCACACACCCAACGATACAATATTTAAAAGAGAAAAAAATTAAAAAAATCTACCTTCTCGGAACGAAATCTTTGCAATCTGAATTTATTGAAAAAGGATTTGAAATTACAGATAAGGATCCAGAAATTATTGTTTTAGGTTTCGATAAAGAACTTACATATGAGAAACTTGTTAAAGCTTCATATTTTTTACAGGATAACTTGCCTTATATTGCTACTCATCCTGATAAAGTATGTCCAACTAAAAGAGGATATATTCCAGATGCAGGAGCAATAATTTCTTTATTAAATGAGGCAACTGGTAAAAGACCTAAAATATTTGGAAAACCTAATAAAGAAATGCTTCTTTTTAAATTAAGGGAATTAAAAATCTCTCCAAAAGATGCCGTAATTGTCGGAGATCGATTGTATACCGATATAAAAATGGGAAAAGAAGCAGGTGTGACTACTATTTGTGTATTATCAGGCGAAACATCTCGAGAAATGATTGAAAAATCAGAAATTAAACCAGATATTATCTTAAATAAGGCTACAGATTTAATTAATATTATAAAATAACACTTAATTTTCATATATAGATTTATTTTAAATCAAGTAAATCGTAAAGTTCAGTTAATTCTTTTCTGATTTCTTTATCATCTGGCTTAATTAGTATTTTCTTTTGATAGAAAATCAATTTTCCATAATTCAATTCTAATTCTTTAAATAATTTAACCCACGCATTAAACATATCTTCCGCCTCTCTAATTCGTTGTTCTTCTTTAAAATTTTTTATTTCTTTTCTATCTTCTTCAGATAATAATTCAAATTCTTTTTTTGAATATATGCCTTGTTGTCTTAAAAAAAAAGATGTTTTCTTAAATTTCATTACGTTTATTTGGGAGCGCCAATGAACGTAAGATTTTATTATTTCATCAAAAGATTTTTGTATAAAAGCAACTTCGGCTGGACGAATGATCTCATTATCTTTTATTAATATTTTTCTTATAGATTGAAATACTTTTTCAAATATTGAGCAATAATATTCAATTAAATTTACGAATTGGTTAATAGAATTATTATAATTTGTTGAAAATTCACCATCAGAACTTACAAAATTGCGATTCGATTCATCATATGTTCCTATAAGAGTTTTATTTTTAATCAGAGATTTTATAATATCTATAATCAATATATACTCATCTTCAGTTAATTTTTTTCCAGGAAATAATTCATCTATAAAGAAAATATCGGAAGATTCCAGAATTTTGTCATTAATTCCTTTCTTGGTATAATAAATTAATTGATTCTCTTCTTCATAAAAAATACCTTTTAAATTCTCTGATTGTTCTAAATCTTCAATAATTTCTTTGACGATTAATGGTTTTATATTAAAATTTCCTAAAATTATTTGAGATTGAGATTTCGATTGAAGCTTTATCTGTTTTCTGACTTCATTTTTTATATCTAATATTCTATCCTCATTTAAGTAAAGTATATCGCCTTTTTTGAAATAAGTAATATTTAGGCTATTAACAAAATTAAAAAATCTTTTAGAATCCATCCCCATTTTATCCATATATTCCGTACTACTTATTTCTCCTTTATTTCTAATTATTTCACCAAATTTTTGAATTTCTTCATCAATTTTCAATTGGATTTGGTCTTTATCTATATTCAATTTATGTGCTAAAGAATAAATTTTTTGATTTTTTATCTTCTCGTCGGCAATGTTTCTAAATTTATCTATTTGGTCTTGGATATATTTAGAATAATAGAAAACTTCTTGAAATTTATCCCAAAAACCTAATTGTGAATTTAAAATAGAAGAGATGAATGAATCAAGAAGAATTTCAGGCATACTCAATTTTTCACTAATCTTTTTTTTATCAAAAAAACCAATTTTTTTAGAGTTCTCAAATTCATTTACTATTTTTGTTTTTCCCACGTTAGTTAGCCAAATTGTTCTTATATGATAATCTGTCAAATAACCTTTGGGAAGTTTCTTTATAATTTTTAAAAAATTATTATCATCAAATAATCCGTGATACAGTTTCAGATTTATAACACTTTCTTTTGAAGCTAAATGAGAAATATCTTCAATAATCTTTTTGAGAGAATAAACAGCTTTCTTAGATCTATTATATAATAATGCATAATTTAATTCAGATTTTATATCCTTAAGAATTAATTCAATAAAATTGGGTTCAATATGCTTATACTCTGTTAAATCTATAAAACCTTGATCCACAATTTCGGTAAATATATCTTTTTTTACATAACCATAAGAATAAAAATAAAACTCAGAAACATATCCTTTTATTAATTTAAATTGAATCAAGTTTAACAGAAATAACTTTAATTGTGAAGTGTTTTCGATTACTTCAGATAAGACTTCTTGTAGCTCCTTAAGAGATATCCGTTTATTTTCTAAAAAGAGTAAAACTTTAGATATTTCAAATTCGATAAAAAACAGTTTCTCTTTGTCCTTTATATAGCAATAATAAATATCCTCATTTTTTATTGTATTTTTCATTTTTTTTTTAAAATCATTAATAATATTTTTTAGATTCTCATTTTTAACGATTAAATTGTATCTTTTCAGTAGAATTTTATTTGCAATTATTTCTAATAAATTTATTTTTTTATTTTTAGAGAATTCTATATTATTAACCTCAGGAATAAATTTTGAGAGAATTTCAATTGCTCTCTTTAATATATATTCATTTTCTTGGTTTTGAATTAAAAATTTTAATGTCTCTCTAATTCTTATTATTACTGAAAGATTTCTTAGTTTAAACTTATCAATAATTTCTAAAAGTATATTTATTTTTTTAATATCCTTTTCTGTATGGAGTAAATTGAAAATTAAATCACTATTATTTTCAATAATATCTGGTTCATTTTCAGTAAAATAGTTTAAAAATAATAGTATATTTTCAACAATCTCTTTATTATCTTCTTTTAAATAGTTTAAAAATTTCTTTACTAATACTTTTTCTTTATTAAGGTTTTCACGTAAATAAAATCCAATAATTATCAATGTATTTATTTTTGCTTTTACATTATTGGAATCCAGATTTTCTTTAATGGATTCTATGTTGTTTCTATTGAAAAGTTGTGGAAATTTCTCTGCAAGAATACTTAAAATATATAAAGCTTGAACATTAAGATGATCATCTTTTGCAAATTGCTCTAACTCTTCAATAATTTCCTTAATTTTCTCTTTTTTATCCTTATCTATAAATTTATTTAGCTTATTAATAGTTTTGATTAAATTTTTATCGATAAAGTCATTAGGATTAATATCCATAACCATATTTATCTTTAAATTTTTAAATCTTTTATTTTTTATTCATTCGAAATTTTAAATTTTGAACAATATCTTCTCTATTGAAAAACAAAAACCTCTCGGGAATGGAATTTATTGTTAAAAACATAGAGTATTTTAATTAAGTTTTAAAAATAAAGTAATAATTATTTAGAAATCAGATACAAATAAGTAGGATTATACTTAAATAACTTTTTTCTTTCTTTTAACTTTATTTAATAGACTGTCAATATCTATTTTTTGCAATTTTACAATTTTATAAGTTTTGGGGCTATTACTTCCATTGCATCTAAGGATTCCATCATTTTCAAGAACTTTCAAGGAACGCCAAATAAAATTAATTTTTGACCTATTTGAGGATTTAACATTAATTGTTTTTCTAATTCTCTTGACATCGACGTAGCCAATCTTTCGGTCAATTATTTTATTTATTGCATCAACTGTTTCTTTTAAATTTTCGATAAAGAAGTCCATGGAGAAAAAACCCTTAAGGAAATAAAATTACCTAAAATTATATAATAAATTATTAAACATTATTAATTTACACCGTAAATTATTTAAACTTTTATTTCAAGTTAATCTAAGAATCATTTATACTGATTTTAAGAGTTTGTTAAAAAAGAATGAATTAATTGTTTTAATATTGAAAAGTGAGAAATATTATTTAATGTCGAAACACTCGTTTGCCACAAAATACTAATCCGCAATTAAGTTCATCTGCTTTTTTTATAACTTCATTATCTCGAATGGATCCTCCTGGATTAATTATTGCAATAGCACCCGCTTTTACTGCAGCTTCTAATCCATCCGGAAAAGGAAAAAAAGAATCTGTACCCATCACACTACCTGAAAGGTCATGCCCAAATTCTAAGGCTTTTTGATGTGCCAAATTAACAACATGAACACGACTTTGTTGCCCTGCTCCTATCCCAATAGTATATATTCCATCGTGGTCCCATTTCCCAAATACTGCAGAATTTGATTTTGCATATTTACACACTTTATAGGTAAAAATTAATGCTTTTTTTTCATCTATAGAGATTTTCCTTTTACTAACAACTTTCCATTCTTTTATTATAGGACCGAAATCATAATCTTGAAATAAAACTCCCCCAAGTACACTTCTTATTTCTGGATTTTTATATATACTTTCTCTTTTGATTAAGAAATCTCCAAATTCAAGAATTCTCATATTTTTTTTAGATTTAAGAATTTTTAAAGCACCTTCTTCATACGCTGGTGCAAGTAGGACTTCTACAAAAATTTTCTTTTGATTCACAATAAAATCTGCAATCTCAACTGTTAATTCCTTATTTAATCCCCAAATTCCTCCAAAAGCAGATAAAGGATCGGTGTTAAAAGCTCTTTTTACTGAATTTAATTGACTTTTTCTATCTATTGCAACTCCATTTGGAGTTGTATGTTTGAAAATTGAACAAACGTAATCTTTTGTTCCAAGCTCTAAAAGAACTTGCATGCATGCATCAATATCTAAATAATTATTGAAAGAGATTTCTCTTCCTGATATTTGATTAATATTTTGAAGTCCTAATTCTGCTGAGATATCCTTATAAAACGCAGCATCTTGATCCCAATTTTCTCCATATCTGACATCCAGCACTTTTTTATATATTTTTATTATATTATCTCCAAATTTTTTATCAGGGAAATTGATTTTTTGTAAATAATTAGCAATATTGGCATTATATTCTGCCATAATAGTAAAAACTTTTTGAGCTAGAAAAGCCCTGGTTTTTTCACTGATTCCACCATCATTTTCTCGTAGCTCTTTTATAATGAGTGGATAATCTTTGGGATTAGTAATAACGGCTACATCTGGATAATTTTTTGCGGCTGCCCTTATCATCGTTGGGCCTCCAATATCGATCATTTCTAAGGCTTCTGTTAAAGTAGATTTAGGCTTAGAAATTAAGGCTTTAAATGGATATAAATTACAGACCACTAAATCAATTGGGGGGATATTATATCTTTCAGCATCTTTCATATCATCAACTATATCTCGTCGAAATAAAATACCACCTTGAATCTTTGGATGTAATGTTTTAACTCTACCATCAAACATTTCATCCGTTTTAGTATATTCTGAAATTTTTTTAAAAATTATCCCGTTTTTTTCTAGTAAAGTTCCCGTTCCACCTG
>JAHLWH010000048.1 GCA_019058015.1 Promethearchaeota archaeon
CTTTCCGGTTGTCGTTTGTTTTGCGAGCTAGCTTGACCCAAAAAGGAATTGATATAAGGGCTCCAATAAGCAATCCCGCTGAAATTATCGTTTGTATGAACGCCTCCTCTTCCAAGACATATCTAACAACAAAAGGAAGGGACGCCGTCAAAGAATTCGTTAAAGTTTGATAGAGGAAGTAGGAAATGATAAATACGAGAAAATTTTTTTGCTTCAAAACAGTTATCATTGTCTTGATGAAGGATTCTTGCTTTAATTGTTCGTCATATTTCGCGAGATAGTTATCAATCATTTCTTGGTCTTCGCGGCAACCAGGAAGCGCGAGAGCCAAGATAACAAGACCAATCAGCACGACTGCTCCACCTTGGATAATATACGTTTGTATAAATCCGAATTTAACGATAAGTGGCGGTATGAGCGCTCCGAGGGCAATGCCCAAAATACCTATAGGAGTTTGTATTCCTGTAGCTTTCCTCCGTTCATTATCCGACCGGAACTTATCAGGAAAGAGTCCGGCAAAATTTACCCAAAAAATGGAAGCGAAAGTATCGAACAAGCACAATGTAAAAACGAACCAACCAAAAAGAATCCAAGCCCCGGCTTGTGGGTCGTAAGTGGGAGGTGTGAAGATGAGGATATAACTTAAAACATAAGGAATTCCACCGAATAAAATCCATGGAAACCGCCTTCCCCACTTTTTGGTGAATTTAAATGGTCGATTAGTTAAATATCCTACGAGAGGGTCATTGAACGCGTTCCATATCGGTAAATAACAAAGCCTATGCTAGTAAACCAGATATTTAAACCGATCTCGCCCACATAATAGAAGTAAACATATGAACCAAAAGCCATATTAAGAAATTCAAAAAGAAATTTTCCGAAACCGTATGAAGCCATGCTCTTTCCCGAATGTTTAATTTCAGAACGTTTTCCTATACTACTTTTTATTTCACTCAATTTGAATTTTTCACCTTATAAATTAAATATATTAAAATCAATATTTTTTTTTTAATCCATATTCGGTAGAATTATATATAAACCTTTCACTTGTATTTAAATCTAAATTATACAACTTTTTTAAAAAACAGGTTTAATATTTTTTTCAAATGGATCTTTTCAGTCGATAAAGTTTGCTGGAATCATTTTTTCGGAGAGTTCTAAGGATCTCAAGTTATTATTTAATACCAAGAAGTTTGGCGGCATTTTTACCTAAAATTCTATTTTTGAAACCTTTTGAAATAGGAAGTGCTTCTATCGCTGGTAAGATTTGATTCCAATGACATAAAGGATGATCAGAAGCGAATAAGACCTTGTTTTCGATATTATATTTTGTAAAGGCATCCCACGGGAAAAAAGGATACAGATCTGGATGTGCTGATATATCCACATAAACATTGAGGTGTCTTAGAGTCACAGACCACGCCTCCCAAAACCATGGAGTACCCATATGACCCATTACAATTCTTAGATCCACATGTTTCATTGCTAATTCGTCAATAAGCATAGGATGACCATATTTTGCTACTGAGCCACCAGTTGAAACTTGATGCCCAGTGTGACTCCAAAGAGGAATATTAAGATCTTCCATTCGCTTCCATAGTGAATCATATTGTGGGTCTGAGATATCAAACTTCTGAACTGGGGGCACGAGCTTTACTCCCTTAAGTCCTAAAGAAGAAATTGCATAATCGAGCTGGTGCATTGCATCGGGTGCGGGTACATCGATACAAGCGAATCCAATAAATCTATCAGGGTATTTTGACACAAAATCAGCAATATCATCGTTTGTGACCATACAAATTCCGTATGCGGTTGTGATATTGAATGATACAATAACAGCTTTATCGATACCGAATTTGTCCATTTGGCCAATATAATCATCAATTGAAACTTTCTTCGATACAGTGTCCAAAAAAGGACGCATGAGCCGGCGTTTTTTCGGATCTAGACCCCTCATCACATCTGCGATTTTTTCCAACTCATCCCACGTACTTTCTTTGCAGAAAGGATGCACATGCATATCAATAATCAATTTATTAAACCTCTCTCAAACAAATTTTCTTGAAATTTAAATTAAATAAGAAGTAATCATGCTATTACCTAAATTTCTATTTTTATTTAAATTTTCTGAGAACAATCTATTATACTCTGCATTAATCGCAATTAATCAAATGAAATCAATAATAATTTAATATATAATATACTGTATCTCTTAAGAAGAACTTTTAAAAAATTTTGTGATTATTATTTCCAATAACTTTCGGATGGACCTTCAGGATTCCAATTCTTCTGTTAATATAGCTATTGATAAAGTAGGAATTGTAGGATTAACAAAAAAGATTGATATTGTAAGAGATAATTATAAATACTCCTTTTATCCAAAAATATCGGCTCTCATCAGTCTTCCGGCTAAACAAAGAGGCATACATATGAGTAGAACATCTGAAACAATTGAAGAAGTAATCAATGAAGTAATTTTTAAACCTACTCCAACTATTGAAGTGATTGCTGATCGAATTATGAAAAGACTCTTAGAAAAGCATAAATATACTGAGAAAATTCATGTAGAGCTAGAGGGAGATGTCGTAGTTCAAGTTAGAGAGTCTGAGAATAGTAATATACAAAAATCTTATTCCATAAAGACTATTGCAATAGTAAATAAAATAAATAAAGACAAGCTAAAGTTCAAATATTATATTAGCGCAAGTGCTATTGGTTTATTGGTTTGTGCGTGTGCGAAAGAGATGAGTAAAGAATATACTGAAGATATCATTAATGCAAGAAAAGATATTAATATCTCTAAAGAAGATCTATCAACGCTACTTAACATTTTACCACTTGCTTCCCATAATCAAAGAGCAAAAGGAACAATTACTGTTGAAATTGATAATGTAGAAACAAATACTATTGATATTATGGATTTGGTGAATATTATTGAGAATTCTATGAGTGGAAAAGTGAGTTCTGTGCTAAAAAGACCACAAGAAGCTGAACTGGTTCGATCTGCTCATCTTAATCCATTATTTGCCGAAGATGCGGTCAGAGAAATGGCTAAAAATTTTAATAAAAAAAAGTTTTCAAATTTAAAAGATGAGTTTAGAGTGAAATTTGAAATAACTAGTTTTGAAAGCATTCACTCCTATGATGTTTTTGCTGAATTGAATACAACAATTGGAGAATTAAAAAAAACCATTAAAGATATGAAAAATTAGGGTCATTATTAAAAAATTAAAAAAAATTAATATTTATTTAAATTCATAAAAATATCTACCATGCTTCTCTTTAAATGCTTCTGCGACTTCATCAATTTCGGGTTGGATGAACTCATACCCATCTTTTAACGCTTCATATGTAACAGGAATCTCTCCTAATACTTCACCATCTACTTGACAAATGAAGGGTTCATCTTCAGGATTTAACATCTCTATTCTAACTTTCTTACTCTCAAACTCATATATATCAGGGCGCGGAATGTGCGAGGCTGAATACATCTTTTTGAAATTTCTTAATAGAACTAGTTTACTAAGATTACAAACATTGATATAGAATAGACCATCATTAACCCGAGCCTTCGCACACATATACATCCATCCACCATAGGATGGACCGTTTCCAACTGCAATAAGGGTAGATTCACCCTCAAATTTATCATTATCCATTATAACTTTGATTTCTCTGTTTTTCCAACGAAAAAGTGTTTTTAGCACAGCAATTACATAATTCTTCTTTTTACTTTCATTAGCTCGCCTTGCAGCTTCGGCGTCAAATCCCTGACTTCCAATTCCTAGAAAGTAACGTTTAACCCCCTCATCAGTAATTGCCAAACCGATATCAGACTTCCCAGTGTGACCTTCAGCAATTATTTCACATGCTCTTTTTATATCTGGTGGAATTCCTATTGCACCAGGAATATCATTTCCACTTCCCATAGGAATAAATCCGCATAAAGATCCTGTATTAGAAGTCCTGACACCGTTAAAGACTTCATTACATGTTCCATCACCGCCTGCACCTATAACGCGGTAGCCATCTTTTGCCAATTGTGTAGCCAATTCTATTGCGTGCTCAGCATATTCAGATTCAAATAATTTATATGAAACACCTAAATCATCGAGATATCGGCAAGCTTGATCAATATCTGCTTTTGATTTTCCACCCGCGCTAATTGGATTGTAAATTATTGCGTGGTCTGTCATTTTTATCACTTTTTTTATTTATCAATAATAAAAAAAAAAATCTTAACAAATCATTTATTTATTAAATATGAGATTAAGCTATATAATTGTTTTTTTCAAGTGGAGTAAGATAATATGACATCTATCGTTTCGATCGTGAAAAGATTTATTTCATCCAAAAGTCTAGATTCGCATTATTATCTAAAAAGCCTATAAGGTCTTTTTTGGCATAATGCAATTCTTGGTTTTTCCGCATTTCCCACATCTCTTGCAGAGCCTCAATTTTGTTTCCCTCATTCAATTTAATTATCTCCATGAATTCATCTCTCTCAGCTCCCTGCAGATCTAATAAATCCGCAAAAAGTTCATAACTAATAACCTTTATATTTTCTGGATACATAATCGCTTTAACATTTGGTAGGTTTATAGTACAGACTTTTTTACGCCAGGAGGTTCCGACAATAATGGTCAAAACTTTATGGTGCTGATATTTTGTCGCTTTATTGATAATATTTTTTTTTGTTACCAAATTAGTGAAATCAAATTGCACGACCTCAATATGTTCAATACTTTCTGGTTCAATATTTAATCTCTGAAAAAGATCATTCTTAGATAAAAGTATCCGAAGATAATTAGGAATATTTTTAAACCCGATATCAGCACATTTAAAACTCCCAGAATAAATTTGGGGTTCAGAAATCATCTCTGGAACTTCTGGGGAATATTTTCTTCTTTCGTCAAAAACTTTGGTTATATGACTTTTTACTAAGTTATGAGTCAATGTTCCTTTTACTTTGGGCAAATCTTGAGGAAACTCTTCTTTAACCCAATCTTCTCCCTTTACTTTTACTAAGATACTTCTAATAGAATCTTTACTTATATTAAACTCTTCAGCCATACTGATTAAAGAACCATGACCTTCAGCTGTGCCCGCCTCTATTACGGCTTCTTTCTTTTCATCTGGGATTTTTGGGGGAGGTGGGTATTCTTCTTTAACCCAATCTTCTCCCTTTGCTTTTACTAATATTTTCCTAGCGGTCGATTTATCTACATCAAACTCTTCAGCCAAACTACCTAAAGAGCCATGTTTCTCGGCTGTGCCTGCTTCTTTTATCGTTTTTCTCTTTTCACCAGAAATTTCGGGATGTGGGTATTCTTCTTTAACCCAATCTTCTCCTTTTGCTTTTACTAAGATACTTCTAATAGAACCTATAGATGTTTTAAACTCTTCAGCCATACTGATTAAAGAACCATGGCTTTCAACTGTGCCCGCCTTTATTA
>JAHLWH010000049.1 GCA_019058015.1 Promethearchaeota archaeon
GTTTTGGTTGTTATTTTAACCAAAGAATTAGTAGACAATGAATCTATAGGACTTTTTGGATACATTCTTGGAGGAAGTGCATTGTCCTTTTACTCATATTTCGATTCATTAGATGAGAACCCACGAATAAAAGCATCTGTTTCAATATCATTTGTTGGAGAATATCATAGATATCTTAGAGTGAATGAAACAAATCCGAAAAATTTTCTCGCAATTATTGGTGCTCATGATGAATTTTTTCCAATAGATATGATCAAATTATCTTTAAATTTATTGACAGGGAATGATAATGCAGGATTTGGAACTTTATATGGTAATTTTTCTAATGGAACTGCAAGAGAAGTTTATATAGACCCTGATGCTGGCCACACAAATTTTGCCTATCGATTACCTACTATTAATGAAACAATCATATGGTTCGAACAAGTCTTTTATGGAGAAATCTCGAATATACCCATCTTTCAGAGAGATTTTATATATTCTATTAATGAAACCTTAAAATTATTTAGTGCATACGGGCTTCAAATTCTCATTATTTATTTTCTGGGAAATGTTTTTTTCTTAAAACAAAAAAAAATAAAGAGAACTAAGGAGCATAAATCTTTAAAATTATTAATTGAAAATAAAAATCCATTATACCTCTATTTTATATTCACTTTTTTAGCGAGTGTTATTGCAATTGGAATGCAATATTTTATACCGGTACCTAAATTGGGTGCGCCAATTTTTATTAGTATTTTTATCAGTTCAATGATGTTAACCATTTTGGCATTATTATGGAGAGGTGAGAATCTCAATATAATTTCAATTTTTAAATGTATCAAGCAATCTGTTAAGAAAGATTTTCTAAATAATATGCTAATTATAATTCTTTCCTCAATAGGATTAATAACCATTGAAATTTTGAATATTCTATGGATCGGGAATCGTTATAGAACTATATATGAAATATTTCCAACCGTTATTTATACAATAGTTATATTTTTTTCGAATCTATTCAACCAAATATATTTATTTAGAGGATATGGTGGAAATCGTAAGAAGAGTATATATATTAATTATAGGAGGAACTTCATGAATATAATTTTAGCTCATTTATTTCAATGTTTCTTGCTTATTTTTTACATGGCTGTTAGACTTGTGCATTATTTAAATACATTTTTGCTAATTCCATACCTTACAATGAATATATTAGCAATTATGATTATGATAATTATTTTTCGTCAAACTAAGTCAATTTTTTTATCTTCTTTAATTCCAGCAATTTATATGGGCTGGTTTTTGAGCGTATCTATGCCTTTCCTTGCAATTTTTTAAAAAGAAATTATGATTAATTTTATTATTTTTTTGATATTAATTTAGATTATGTCTGGAAATGATATGATTGATAAAAACTCGGAATTCTATAATTTTATAATTGTTGGCGGAGGTCCTGCTGGTCTAACAGCAAGTATTGTTGCTGCCAGACAAGGTTTTAAAGTTGTGGTTATAGAGAAGGGAAAAATTGCCGGACCAAAACCACGGGGTGAAGGTATACGCCATTTCCCTTTAACAGAAGAAATTCTTGGAGAGGGATTTTTACAATCAATCAATACATTTTCTCATACTGGTAAAATTTTCCATAGTCCTGGAGATTTACACACAGTTCATATACCTGCAAAATCAATGGATCATTATTTCTTTGAGTGGCGTAAATTTATTGATAGATTTATAGAAGTTGCTGAAGGTTTAGGTGTAACTATTCTTTTAAATAGTGAAGTAATTGAACCAATTGAAAAGGAGAATATTTGTGTAGGTGTAAAATATAAGGATGATAGTGGAAATGTTAGAGAAATTTATGGAAATGCGATTTTTGGGTGTGATGGTTATGAAAGTGTTATTGGAAGATACTACAAGATACCTTATGAGAGAATAAATTGCCCTATAGTGAAGTGCTTGGTTAGTAATGGGAATATTGATATCAATAAAACGACTGATCTTCAGTATTACTTAATAGGGAATGGAGATCTTGATTATGCACCAAATTTCCCTCAATGTGTAGCATACATTTTTCCAATAGGTGGAAAAAATTTGGAAGTTGGTTTAATGCTTCGTATGACACAAACTTTTAAGATGAAAACTGTTGAGATTCCGACCGATAAGGAAATTATGGATGTTTGGGAAAAACTAAAGAACAGTTATCCAGGATTTAGTGAATTTTTTAAAGGTGCACAAATTGATTATGAAGAATTAACTGGATTACCAAACGCGCAATTGGTTAAAGATTATATTCCATGCGCAGGAGCTGTCTTAATAGGGGATAGTGCGGGTTTTGTGGAAGCTTCAGGCTCTTCTGGTTTGTATTTTTCAATGGCAATGGCAAAATTTTGGACAACTATTTTATCAGAAAAATTAAAAGAACTCTTTGGAGGAAAAACGGAGATTGCCGAGCATAACTCTGAACTAATGAATTCGCAGAATATTGCAAGATATAAAAAAGAGTGGGAGAATACAGATGTCTATAAACACATAAAAAAAATATATTCACTACTTAGAAAATTTGAATGGTATATTTTCAAACGGAGAAGAACATCCGAAAGAATAAATAAAAGATGGAAATTAATCTCATTTTTATTACGGAAAGGATTATAATAAATTAATTAAAGTGCGTTTAATTTCATTTCAAGTTCTTCATTACACTGTTGGCATTTCAATTTAAATTCCTCAGAGCACTCATCTTCTTTTATTTCTGCCGCTAATTTTTTCCAACAAACTAAATGTTCTTCATTTTTAATCATTTCTCTTCCATGATGTTGAGGATAAGTCTGATATAATTTACATTTTTTGCAGTATATGTATTTAGCACTTACATCAAAATCTTCTTCAGATAATTCTTGAAATTGGGATTTATATCGAAATATGCGTAAGCTGTTAAACAAAACAAATAGAGATACACCCATATCTCCAATTCCTACAGCAAGCATTAAAGTCATTAAGCCAAATAAGGTTAGGAATGCGAAAGAAATTTTGATAGAAATTGAAAGAACAATATTCTGTTTGATTATGGTATTCGCATTTTTTGCAATATCTATTAAAACCAATATTTTTGTTAAATCATCATTCATTATAACCAAATCGGCAGTCTCTAAAGAAATATCAGAACCAGATGCACAAATTGCGATCCATACATTTGAAGCAGCAATGGCTGGAGCATCGTTAATTCCGTCCCCCACCATAGAAATTGGACCTAGATCGTTTTGAATGGGTTTGATTTTTTCTAATTTTTGATTTGGTAACAGA
>JAHLWH010000004.1 GCA_019058015.1 Promethearchaeota archaeon
AAAAAAAAAGGGTTAGAACAATAGAATTGTCTAATGATGAAATTGAAGTTAAAACAGGAGAAGAGTATATTAAATTATTAGGTATTATCACCCAAAATCGGAAACCCATATTTTGCAGTAATGAAAGATATAATTATTTACTTGAACTTGCTTGCAATCTTGATTTTATAGCAAGTAGTATTTTGGGTGGGGAATTAGACCAAATGATGTTAGAATCACTAGAGACTCAAAAAATGGAGAATTGTATTTTTGTAATAGATAAAAGTATAATTTATATACTATATGGAAAATTTCCGAATAAAAAAGGGTACTGGCTAATCGAACAAATGAAAAAAACCCTTGATGCTGCACTAAATGGTTTGGATCCGGATCAGTTAGAAAAAATTCAAGATCATAACATATCCCTGAAATTGGAATCTGCATTAAAATATTCTATACTGGAATATATTAAACTTCAAGAAGTATTTAGTGATAAAAAAATCCCATTTGTCGAGGATACATTGAAAGTTCATTATTTTGGATTATCATCTCAATCAATTGGCATTATATCATTATTATTAGGTGATGAATTACCAATTGTATATAAAGGACCAACTTCTTCTCCTCAAGAAGAATTAGAAATGAAAGAGACATTAGTAACTGCTAAAGTAGAAGCGATAGCAGCAAATACAGCTGGAAATACTGGTGCTATGCCTATGTGGATTGCAGTAAAATTAGGTTTTCAAAATTATCGTTTTTTAACATTTACAAAATTAGAAAACGAATACATTTTGAATATGTTGAGTGAAGGTAATATAGAAAAATTGGAAAAAGTTGAAAGTCGATTACAAAATATTGTAAAAGATACCTCACAAACTAAATTCCACGGTGATTTAAGACCGTTTAATAAATTAAAAACTGATTTAAAAAGGTTTTTTGAAAAAAATGTATTTTCTTAGCAGCTTTAATAATTATTATTAAAAAAAGAAAAGATCATTATTCTTTATCAAAAACATATCAACAAACAACACATTTAAATATTTTGATGCAAAAAGAGATTAAATTCTTTTAATTTTTCTTTCTTCCTTTCAATTTTAATGAATAGAACGTATTTATAAAAATTATAGAATATACCAGAATTACCAGTAATAGATACCACCATTGTGTGAAAATGGCTGTAACCCAATCTTGATGGGCAATTGGAAATATAATAAAACTCTCAATAATTAAAACCAAAATTAACCATAAAGGCGCTGTTGAAATGCTGATTAGGAAGCCGAGAAATCCTAAAACGATCCCAAAAATTACATCAATGAAATAATGGGAACCAAGATAGATCCTACTAAAACATACTAAAAAAGAAATAATAACTAAAAATGGAATAAGTATCCATAAATTTAATAAAAATATAATTGCACAAGACATCGAAATTATATTGTAACAATGCCATGAAGGAAAACTTGGGGAAATTTGTGGTCTATCCAAAAAAATAATTCCATCAATTTGTTGAAAAGGGCGCTTTCTCTTAATGATATATTTTAAAGGCACAACTAAATAAATTCCTGCTAATAAATTTCCTCCAAGAACGATGAAAATATTTGGATCATACCATATAAATAGAAAAAATGCCAAAATACCTAACCATACAGGTTCCTGACCAAAAAATGCAAAAAATTTAATGATAGGAGTTAAATAATTATTCTTAAAACTATTAAGTCTTAAGGTTATTTCTTTATCAAATAGAATAATCTTCTCGAACATATTTTTAATAAAAAATCCGTATTTAATTTTTTATATGTTAATAACAGAAAAAATTAAATCTTTTTTAAATAGTAATCTAATTATTTTAACTATATAGTTATCAAAAATAATAAATTCAATAAAGATTAATATCATTTGATAATATCATTGAATTCTTTATAGTTTTTCACTTTATAGAAAATCTGTTGTCTTGTTAAATTTAAATGTTTATTGTGCTTGTTTGTTATAAGAAAGAATTAATTTTGCATCGGATCATCTCCGAGGGTATCCCTCAATTGTGGAGAAGAATTCCCAAATACTCCTGTAGTGGATGGGATAGAGGCGTTCGGACTAACGCCACAAGTAGTTTGTCAAAATCAGTTTGATAATATTATTTGAAATAATTTGAATACAATTTTATTCATTTTAATAGTCTAATCTCTAGCTACAAATATTGAAAAAAATAAAAAATAGAGATTTAATTATTCAATTAATTTTGTTTTTCCTGTACCCCAAACGCCTAAAGCTACTCCTAACTCTTTGTGGTCTCTTGCATAATCTTTAACTTTTAATCCTTGCATCACTGCATCAATGGCTTGTCTAAAAGCTTTAGCTCCTGCAGTAGGTCCATCTGGATGAGCATGAATACCACCACCACTTCCAATGAGAATGTCTTTTCCTGCATCCTTAACACATGTTTCGACCATTCCTACTGTTATACCACCTGATGGCATCGGTAATGTTGGTTTGATATGTTGATAAGGAAACCTTAAAGCTCTAAGATTATTTTCAAATCTTTCATCTAGAATTTCCGCTTTTCCATAAGGAGCAGGTGTAACAACAATATCCGCTCCACAGATTCTTGGAAGTTTTGCGAGAACAAGCATACTTGTCATTCCAGTCCATTCACCACCAATAAAAACGCCTGAAAAATCCATATGACCTAATATTGGAACTTTAATTGAAGGATCTTCCGCTAATTGTCTCATTACTGGTAATCCAACTGCCAAATGATTAACCATTAATGCATTTGCGCCCAACTCAATTGCTTTATCCGCCAGCTCTAAAACATCAGGAAGTCTATTGGAAATATTAATAGTATATAAAGTTTTTTCCCCTTTCTCTGAATCAGCACGATCAACTGCTTCCATTACTTTAGTTATTCTTTCTTCAACTATATTAAATGTTGGATTGGAAATAAGCTCATCATCTTTTACAACATCACAACCACCGACGGCGGCTTTATAAACCAAGTCAGCCGCTACATCTGCAGTATGACCGGTGCAAGGTTTTACCATATTGTTTAAGGTCGGTCTCTCAGGTACCTTTAAGAGTTTTCGAATTCCATCAATTCCAAATTTTGGTCCTTTAAATCCCTTCAACCATTCTTTAGGAAACGCTAAATCAACTAATTTAAGCCCATAAGTAATAGAGATGTTTCCGATTACAGAGGTAAAAAGTTGAGGAATTTGTGGTCGAAAATTTATGATCGGGAATCCGATTTGAACGAAATAAGTCCTCTCTTTAATATCTTTTGGAATTACGTATTCGTAATAAGGGATCTCATAAACACCTAAAACTCTGGCAACGTGATGTTTTCTTACTTCTGCTGTCTCGGCTGGGACTCTCACCCATGTGCCCGTAGATTGTTCGATCGCGGCAAACCGTGCTAAATAATTTACATTTTGCCCTTTAGGTCGTTTTATTATGTAAGAAGCGATGATATATTTCTCTAAATCAATGCCATCAAGCCCTATCGCTTCTGGGAGTTCTAAATACTGTTCTGTAGAATCTTTTTCTGTCATATCAATTCACAATAAAAATAAAGAAAAGTTATTCAAAAATTTTTTCTTATTTATTTACTACTTTTCTTTCAAACGATTTAAAAATTTTAGAAATGAAATATAAAGGAACTTACGAATTTTATAGTACATTTATAGAAGGTTTAACTGATACAATTCCGATAACAATTCCTTTTAATTTAACACCATCAAAAGTAAGAGCCTTAGAAAATCATCAATCATTACGATTTATTCACGCGGGAAATTGGTGGAATATTAAAAATCCAGAAAAAAGGTCTAAAGAGTTAATTTTGGCTCAACAAATGAAATTAGCCAATGAAAATACAACGGGATTAATGTCAAAGAATATACAACCTGGGGATCAAGATTTGAAGGAGGAAGAAGATCGACTAAAGAAAATTTATAGAAGACAAATAAATTATGATAAATTTTTATACTGGTTATTAGATTCCTCTGAACTAATTGATTACTATAATAAAAACCTAGAATATGCTAATTGGGCTAAAGAAAATAATAATTCAGCCATACCGATTTACTGCTCCATCCAAGTAATTAATTATGAATCTGCAAGAGAGTGGTTTGAGAAAGCTTCAAATAATGGACATAATCATTTTTGTATCGGTGTTAGTGAATTTTTAAAATATCCAAAATTTAAGAAGGAAGGAATAAGAAGATTATTTGAAATTGGGTTGGGAATAAGAAGTGTAATAAAAGAATGTGCCAAAGTGCATTTTAGCGGAGTTGCAAGCTATTATTTAATACCGATTTTAGCCTATTTTGGAGTTTCAAGTTTTGATGGGTCAACGCCAGTCACATCTGCACTTGCTTATGGAACAATCTTTAATGAAAACGGATACAGCCTAAGAGCAAGTGTTTTAAAAGATAACCTTAAAAAGAGAGAGAAATTTTTCGCTACAACAAATAAATGTAAATGTGAGGTGTGTAATGAAAAAAATATTAAACAAATTGTAGATATATTCAGTAAAGACAGGAAAAAAAGAGTTATTCATAATCTTTCAATTTGGAGAAATCTTGTTTCAAAACTAAATTCAAAGAAGAATAATTTAGTTAAATTCTTGGAAATATTAGATTCAAGAATTAATTCGAAATATTTTAAAGATCTACTAAAAATTAAAGATGATATATTAGAAAAATATGATTATTAAACAGATTTTAGAAAAATAGAAAAAAAATAAAAAATTATTTATTTATTATTCTTTGACTTTGATTTCTTTCTTAGGTTTAGATTCTTTTACTTTAGATTTTTTCTTAGGTTTAGCTTGAAACGCATCGTGTAATACATTTAAATATTCTATTAGAACTTGGTTAGATTTAGATTTTTTGGCATATTCGCTTCTTATTACGTTTAATAGATATTTTGGGAAAAACTTTTCAATGTAAAAATCCGATAAAAGTGCGTAATATTCGTTACCTCTCTCATCCTGAAATACTTGAATCATTCTCCCTTGCCAAAGTTTCTTAAGTACGTAATCAACGTCATCTACGCCTTTTTTCTTGAGTTTTTCAAGATCATTTCTTGTAACAATTGCTTGCCTTAAAAGTTTTAGAGTTTCATATACTTGAGGGTCGATCAATAATTCAATCAGCGCCAAATTATCATCTTCATCAGGTCTGTATTCTTGAAAGAATTTCTTAGATTCTACCCGATAATCAGCAGCTAAATTTGAAGGAAGACCTTTATCAGCTGGACTTGCTAACAATTTTATTGGAGGAATTCTGGTTATCAAGAGATCATGTATTAGAAAGATCAATTCACTGGGCATTCCCTTAACACTTGCTTCTTTAATCAAGTCATTTTTAATTAAAGACATGACAATTGCATCTATATCAACAAATCCTTCTTTATATCGATCTTTGAGCCAAACCATTAATTCCGATTTTGAAATTACTCCCTCCTCTCGTAAACGATTTATAATTATTCGTTTAATTTCATCCTGGTAAACAATTGCAAGCCTTTGTTCATCGTTTAATTTTGGATAAACAGATAATCTCTGAAAAATCGAAGGTATGAGATTTATAAAGGACACATCTTCGATGTTTGCAAGAACTTGACGAGATACATCAGCTAAACCCCCTTCATAGAGATCTGGGTCATCTTCTAAGCTTAAAAGTAATATAATGTAATAACCTGTATCTACGCCCGTATAATAGCTTGCGACGTTTAATGAGCCCACCATTAAACTAACCATTCCAGGTTCACCAGTATATTCATGTGTGCTATAAACCTGCATTAAAGTCTTGTCTCCAATAACGACTTCCTCAGGATATTTCGCTAAAATTTGTGTTCCAATACGTTCATCCCATTTCATTATAACTAATCCAACTGGCATTACTCTTCTCTACCTCCTTCTTGATTTTCATCATATTCTTTTTCTGTTTCTGATGGTTCTTTTTCAGGTTCAGATGGTTCTTCCTCAATTTCAGGTTCTGGTCGTTCTTCCTCAATTTCAGGTTCAGGTGGTTCTTCCTTGATTTCAGGTTCAGGATATTCCCATTCAGGCTTCGGTGGTTCTTCCTCAATTTTAGGTTCTGGTCGTTCTTCCTCAATTTCAGGTTCTGGTGGTTCTTCCTCAATTTCAGGTTCAGGTCGTTCTTCCTCAATTTCAGGTTCTGGTGGTTC
>JAHLWH010000050.1 GCA_019058015.1 Promethearchaeota archaeon
CTTCAAAACTATCAAAATTAAAATCTAAAAAATGAATCCTGGGCCTTTTACTGAGTGGAATGATAGTCTGATTGCTGTATTTGTTAATTAAGAGATTTTCGATCGTAGTTAATATTTTTTCTGTGTTTATTATATGAGTAAATATAGAAAATCGCAGAAAAGCAAGATAGATTCCCCCAAATTGACCATGCCAATAACAGTCGTTGCATTGACTTTTATAAACCTCGTCCCAAGCATTCGATAATAATTCTTGAAGTTTTTGATCTTGATTCCCCAATTTTGTTATTTTATTTTCGATGATTTTTAATTTATTACGAATGTAAAGCATTTTTTTATGCATTGTATTCGATTCAGGGTATTTTACTAAGAAATATCGCCAGAATCCACCTTTAATAAACCTTTCAATTTTTGAATCGATAATACGATTTTCAATTTTTTCTTTAATTTTTTTAAATTGAATCCTCTGCTTAGTAGGAAGCACCCACTCCTCCATTTTGTCATAAGATGATGTGGGAATATATATTAAACCTTTAGAGTTGTAATTTTCAATATATTCTGATAAAGTAAGGGTTTTAATCCAATCATTATCTAAAATTGTGTCAAACAAAGCTGGAATAAATGGCTTTTTGTCGTCCCCATCATAATGCCCTTTAATATAACAAATCTCATGTGTGGTCCCCCATACACCCATCTTTTCGGCATCACTTAAAAGGACAACTATTCGGTCACCATTTTCATCTGCGGATTTTTTTAAATAATCAATCGTCATAAAAGTAGGTTTCCAAGGAGTTAAATATCTAATTTTTTCGTTAATAGGAAAAATTGTTAGAATGTCGCCTCCATCTTCGGTCGTGTAGGAATAAAGTGTATCTCCTTCTTCAAGACCGCAGGATTTGAGGTGGTTATCATCAACTAAGATATACTTTAATCCAACCTTACTTATAAAAGATGGATAGTCAGGTTCCCACACCCTTTCGCTCAACCATGCTCCATTGACCTTTAATCCAAATTCATCTATTATGCGTTTGCTTAATTTATTCATTTGAGCTATTTTATCCTCATCAGGAATTATTGCATATATCGGTTCATAATAACCGCCACCAATTATTTCAATTTGCTCTCTTTTTGACATTTTCTTCAATTTTTCCACAATTTCTGGCTCATTATCACAGAACCAATCTAGGAGATTTCCTGAAAAATGGAGTGTAAACTTTATTTCTGGAAAATCGAACATTTGATCAATCAATGGTTCATATGCTTTTTTATAGCAATCTTCAATAACCCAATTAAAATTATCTACGGGTTGATGGAAATGAAATACGAGAGGAAAATTGATTGATTTCCCTTTTATATCAGATTTTTGTTCAGTCATGGTCTAGATTCCTTCATTTATATACAAATTAAAAAATCGAATATAATATTCAATTAATTTAAATATAGAATATAAATTTTAAAAAATGAAGTAAAATTCTAAAATATAACTTATCAATTCCTTTTAGATTAGAGAAAAAAATACGTTAAGAGCGTGTTATTAAATATTAGTAAAGAAATTGTTTTAGAAATTATCAATACAAATGAATTTAAACATTGGTTGAAAAACAGAAGATGGTTTGGAGAAAAAAATTTACCGGATTTTGATATAAAATTAAATTCTATTTTTATTGTTCCAAATGAATTTATAACTCCACATGACTGTGCAATTATATTCACTGTTATCAATATAGATTCCAATAAAGAAAGAAATTATTTTCTTCCATTATGTATTATAAAATCTTTCGATTCACTCAATGAGGAGAGTAATACCTTAAAATTAATTAAGCAGAAATGTTTAATATTAGATTTGAGTGAGAAAACAAAAGAGTTAATACTTTTTGAAGCTGAATTTTTTCCAGATTTTTGGAAGACTTTGTTTTCAAATTTTAATAAATTGGCAGAGATAAATTGCGAAATATTTTCTGAAAAATTTAAAAATCTCTTATTAGATGATTTTCAAGTTCAAATAAAAGAATTAGATGATGCAAAGACTACAAATATTGTTTTAAAATTGGAGATTGATAAACCAAATGATAAAAATAACACTGGAAGTTTAAATCAGTTGGTAGTAAAATCATACAGAAAATATACTCCACATATTGAAGTAGAAATGCTTAAAACTCTTAATAATAACAGCTTTAATGCGTCTCCTAATATGCTGGGTTTAATTAGTTTTAAAGAATATAATGTTCTTAATTTTATGAATTTTATAGAGAATGAAGGAGATGTTGGTCTTATTTATTGGAATGAATTGAATGATCTTTTTGATTTTTACTTAAATAATCCTGACGAATTAAATGAAATTAATTTTGTGAAAAATACAAACCTATTAGAATTAAAATTAAAAGATTATTGTAAAAATTCAATACAATTTGGTGAAAAACTTGGAAATTTTCTCAAGCATATGCATCAGTGCCTTATCAACAACGAATCGAATGAATTTAGTTTAGAAAAAATAGATCAGGAAACAGAAACTTTAATATTAAATCAATTTAAAAGTCTTTTATCTGATATAATAAACGGTTTAAATTTTAGTAAAGAATTAGAAATTATTAAAAACGAAGAAATCATTGCGAGTTTAATAAACATATCCTCAATAATGGACAATAAAGATTATTTTTTAAAAATAAAAGATGTTAAAACACAAAGAATTCATCAAGATTTACACATGGCCCAAATTTTAATTAGCAAGTTGGAAGGAAACTCGGAATTTATTATTACTGATTTTGAGGGAGATCCTCAATTATCTATTATGGACCAAAAAAGGAAATATCCAATTGAAAAAGATCTCGCCTCCCTTCTCAGATCACTTGATTATATTAAACTTCTCTCCCTAATTGGTGTAATAAAATATTATATAAAAGAAACCTCTGATGAGATATCTAAAAAAATTTTATTATCTTTATACAAAGAACAGAAGCCGACAGCATTATTGGAAAAAGATTATATTTTTCTTAAAAATCTTGTAAAGATTGGGGATTTCTGGCAATCTCATATATCCAATTTAATCTCTATTGCATATTATAATTCCGAAGAAATATTTCAAATGAAAAAATTCCTTATAAATTTCTTTTCAATTCAACGATGTTTGATGGAACTTAATTACGAAATAAACTTTAGACCAGAAAATATCATGATCCCATTCTTAGGGTTAAAAAGAACCTTGCTAAAGTAATTCTGATAATTTTAATAAATAAATTATATATAGTTTATTTAATCTAATTTTTCTGCTATATATGGTTTCAAAGAATTTATTGCGATTGCGTAAAGAGGAATTACGGATAATTCAATAAATATTGAAATTATGAAAGGTGCTTTTGGACCTAAACTATCCCAGGCTAATCCACCTAAAATAGGGCCCAAAATAGCACCTAATAAACTTAACCACTGAGCTGCTCCAAAAATTTTTCCACGATGAATTTTTGATATCCGACTGAGAACATTTTGTAAAACTAAATTACCACCCCAGGCAAAAGTCGAATCAAATAGTAATATCATACCAAACGTTAATCCAGATGTAGAATTAATTATTAACCACGTCATTAATGCACCTAATCCACTCACGACAGCAATTCCTAATATTGGATTTACTTTATCAGCAATTTTCCCTATTTTAGGAGCAAATAATAGAGATAATACTTGACTAGGAAAATAAATTAACATTACAAGTGTAGGGTTCTCAATTTTTAACTCTTGTATCAAATAGACTTGAAAAAATGGATATGCTAAGTCTGAATTCATACTACTTACCATAAAAGCAATACTTAATACAAAAAAACCGATAAAAAACCCAATTGTTATATTATTCCTTGATTTAAAAAGAGAATCTTGTATCACAGGCTCATGATAAATAAGGGATGGTTCGACTGAAGATGGAAATATATTGACAACATGCTTTTCATATGTAAGTTGCTCATCAACTTTAAGATGAAAAATTATCCCTCCAAAAATATTAGATGCAGCAAATAATAATAGTGGACAGTAGACTAAAAAAAGATTTTCAGGAGTAAAGAAATTTGCTAAACCAAAGATAGTAAAACTAATAATTGATCCAATGAGGTTTCCTTTTCCTATCATTGCAGCTCTTTTACCAAATGCAAAAGAACGATTATCTTTATTTGATTTTTCGGAAATTAATGTATCTAATGGTGTCCAAAAAAATCCAACAAAAAATCCCAAAACAAACATCCCAATAGCAAAGATCGATAAAGAAGAAAATAAAATTCCCACATACATTAATACATAGCATGCAGCACGCCCAATACTCCCTATTAGCACCAAAACCTTTTTTGAAATACGATCAGTTAAATAACCAATAATCGGAGCACTAATTAACCCACCCATTATTTGTATTGAAAATGTAAGACCTAATTGTATACCTGAAGCTCCAAGTAATTGCACTGTTATATATGGTATCAAAAATGAAAAAAAGAAAAATCCCAAACCATTCCAAAAAATAATTCGAATCATAGGAACAAAATCTGGAGTAATCTTTACCTGGATTTTATCTTCTTGAGGATTACCTCCAGAATTAATTCGTTTTGTCTCTTTTGATATATGTTTAGAATTAGAATGATTTTTATTATCAATATTATAGGACATTTAAAAAAGCTTCCCCTAAGACTATTATTTCTAATAAAGAGGCTTTTCCTAAAAAGTTCATTATTTAATTCATAACCGAAATTCATAGAATAAATGGAAACAACATAATTTTGAGCAAAAAAGCATACTAATTAAAAATGCCAAAGATTATTCAATTAAAATTAGCTTGTTAAAACGTATTAATCGAACTCATTTTTTAGGAATGAAAAAAGTCAAAAGCCCCTTTATTTATTGCAGCCAATCTAAGTTTATTGAGAGCTTTATACCTAAAAGAAGCATTATTTGTACCTATTCTTCTCTCAAATGCATAAATGTAAAGGTATAATAACCACTTGGAGCGTTTTCACCTTTGCCAAAAACTCTCTCATATTCTTTTTTTATCTTATCAGACGAGATGTTTTCGCTTAAAAATCGCATCGGCATCTTTTTTTCATTCACTAAACGATAACAAAATGATTTTACAAAATTTTCAGGTCCAAATTCATGAGGTATCTGAATATTTCTATTACTGTCAAGAATTAGTAAGAACCAACCTAATCTATTACATAATTTTAATTTGTATTCTAAACTGAAATCTCCCTTAATTCTGCATATATCATTCACATATAAAGCCATATCATCACCGAGATCCATTTGAGATTTTTCATCCAATTTTGATAATATATTTCGAATAGTCTCCTGCTTTAAGACCATTAAAGATCGATTATTATACCCCCGTATCGTTCCATCATTATGTATTGCTAAGATTTCAGCTAAATTCAGGAAATTTCTTATAACACTACCCTTCTTATCATTTAGTATTTTTTCAGCAATAAATTTTAGTTGTTCTTCCAAATCAGAACTAATTCTAACTGTTATTGGCTTTTTTTCTGAACTCATAATTTTTTTAATATGAATTTATACATATATACTTTTGTAGAGATCATACACATAAAATTACAAAGTCTTCAAAAAGAATTTTAAGATATAGCAAAAAATGATAATTTAAAATGAAATTCATATTATATTTATACCTAAAAATTTCCCATTTTTGTGGAAAATGATAATCATTAATTTAGATATTATAATTTGAAAAAAAAAATTCCCCAAAAAAGTATCTATTTGAATAAGAAATTATTTATAAAAATATGTAGTCTTTTAGAATTTCTTTTATTAAAATGATGACAATCGTTACATTTGTTACATTTGATGCGACGAAAAACCTTTAAATCTTAAGAGAATATTAATTTGATTGTAATACAAATAGTAAATTTTGATATAGGGTTAAAATTATAAAATGGAATTTACAGAAACCGTATCTTTTAAAGAAATCCCGGATAGTATTGAGCAAGATCTTAGAATAGATGATGATGAAAAAATAGAATTAATTTCAAAAGCTCTATCGAGTCTGACAAGACGAGAAATTATACGCCTTATTAGAAATCAATCAATAACTGGTGAGTTAATTGATGTGTCATCAATTGCGGACATTTTAAATATGACAGAAGCAAATATTTCCGCGCAGATAAAACGACTTGAGAAGGCAGGATTGATTCGATGTCTTTATATGCCTGGGCAGCATGGTGTAAAGAAAATTTCTCAAATGACATATAAAAAAATCATTTTTAGTATCTAGTCTTATTAATCTTTCAATTCAGGGGAAAAATTGTTAAATACTGTTCTTTCTCTAATTTAATAACTGTTCTAAATTTAATTTGATTTTTTATTTTACGGCAGATATTTTTAATGTAATTAATAGTTCACTATTAATTTTATGTTCTATGGGGTTTTAGAGTATCTAGCTTTCATATCTTCGAGTGAAATTCGTCTTGTTCCTGACTTTATGAATTTTAAATTGTAAATTAATTCAATGAAATTTACAATCATATGAGAAGTCGCTCCAAATATTACATATTTGTTGTTATTTGTTTTATAAACATATTTACCGACAGCAATAGTGTCACCCCTTAGGTTATATGTTCTCTCAATATAATTTTTTTTATTAACAAAGAAGGAGATCGGAATTTTAATGATTTCTTCCACTTCATCATCGCATTTAATCATTTTCTGCTGTTTATCTGTATATCCTACAAAAGGAGTAATTAGATGTCCTTTAGGTGTAACAACATCATCAATGCATCCAATTATTTGGATTTTATCTCTTGAAATGCCCAATTCTTCTTCAGTCTCTCTTAACGCTGTATCTTTATATGTATCATCTAATTGAGGATTATACAAACCTCCCGGAAACGACATTTCTCCTGAATATTTATCATTTGATCTATGAGTTCGTTGAATTAAAACTAAATTATAAGGTTTATTATCATTTGGAATAATTAAAAATAATACCGCTGAACTTATCAAGCAGTTATCTCTAAAGGAAATTCTTAAAGGCGAATTAAATTTTTTTAACTTACTTCTAAATAAATCTTCATTGAAGAATAAATTCATAAACTCCATAATTCTACTTCAAAAGACTTGAATTTCTTAATATAATTTAGATTAAAAAGACTTGAGTCTATAAAAAATTAGCCTTTTTATTCTTCTTCCTCAAATTTCAACTCTTTTCCGCAGCTTTTACATCTTGAATCTATTAATTTTTCAAAACATTTTGTGTGGTATAATGCATTACATTTGTAATTGCCACATTTGATTATATCTTGTTCCTCCTCAAATATCATATTACAAATTCGACATGAACCATAAAGTGCTTCATCACCTAACTCTGAAGTAGATGTCCTTATTGCATAAAAAACATCACTTGTTTCAGATTTGGAAAACAGACTAGGTTTTCTTAATGCTTGCAGTTTTGTAATTTGCTGAACCTCTACTGGAATTTTTAAAAGATAGAAACAATGAGGACAACGAAAAGTTCCTGAAGCTTTTAGTTTATCATCTGATAAACTTGCCGCGTAAGCCGTGGCACAGTGGAGGTGCATTGGAATATGACAATCGGGACAATATCTCCCCTCTGTAAAGAATGTTCCCCCACAATATGGACATATATCAGAAAAACAAATAGAGCATTTTTTATAATCAACCTCTCCGCGAATTTGTTTTATCCGTTCTTTTTGGTTTTTAGTTAAATCCTGTGTTCTTAAGAGAGAGGCAGCAATTTTACGTAAGAAAGCTGGATTTTCAATAGCTGACTTGATATCTATTGTATCAATTCTTACATTTGATGTAGCAACTACTCTAGCTGAATTAAGCATACTCTCAGAATCATTATTATAAAAGTATTGTCCTTTAGTGACCTCTGACAATCTTTTTAATATATTAAAATGAGTTAATTCACCCAATCTTATTGTATCTATTATTATTTTTAACTTACTTGCTAAATTAGCCATCTTTAAAGGATCAATTGACGTCTTTGTATAATTTCCATCAGAAATTATTAAAATTCGTGGCACTTTAGCACTGATTTTTCTTAGTTCACCTATTTGTTTTTGGATTCCGAGAGCGAGAGTATCCCCCAGAGTGGATCTTCCTCCAAATTCCAGATTGTTTAAATTTTTAATTATTATTTCTTTGTTGCTATTGAAATCCAAAACGAGTTTAGGACTATCAGATATCGTTATAACCGCAAAAGAAGTTGATGGATCTTTTTGAAGCCTTGTAGAAACGAGGACTTGTAGAGCCTTTATACAAGATTCTAATCTATTTGGTATATAATCCTTTCTATACATTGAACGACTAACATCAAAACATATAATAATATTTTCAGAGACTCGTTGGCTCATTTTAATTTTAGAAGAAATATTTTTAAATATTTATAAAATATTTTAATGAACTTAGAGGAAATTAATCCTTTCAAGTTGTATTTATGAATATAATAGAAATTAAGTCTTATAAAAACTTTTATAAAAAGGGACAAATAAAACGCAGATTGCAAGAAAATACTTAAGGTTCAATTCTACTCAATATATTCATTTTTTCTATAAATTCGAAATGAAATAAATTTTGTAATTGGTGTAAATAAATAGATAAAAATAAAAGTGTTTTTGATGATTTTTTTTATGATATTTATGCAAATAATTAATATAATTTATGAATAAATAATATTATTAATATATTAATTTAATTTGATTTTAAAATTAAACAAATAAAATGAATTTAGAATATGCAAATATCAGGAAAAAATGACATTGAAAAAATAAAGGGCTTTTTCAAATCAAGCATTCTCATTGATGATATTATGGAAATCCTAAAATATAAAGTGGATTCTCTAATTGGAATTGATACAATTAGTGCAAATATTCTCAAGAAATCGGGAGTGAATACAATTAAAGATCTGGCAGAATTAACTGATGATAGAATTCTTGAAAATAAAGAAATTCCCGCAGATATTTTAGAAAAGTGGATAAGTATTGCAAAAGTAATCCAGGAATTCATAAGTTCAAGCAGATTTGCGCAGAAAAAAGTTTTATTGATAGGATTGGATAATGGTGGAAAGACTTCGATTTTAAATGTAATTCAAGATAAATATTCTATGGTTAAAAATATTCTGCCTACAAGAGGAGTACAAAGAGAACAATTGGATTTTTTTGGTTTTGGAGTAGTATCGTGGGATTTAGGTGGCCAGATCCAGTATCGGGAGAATTTATATTTTAAAAGACCTGAATTATATTTTTCTGAAGCGGATTTAATTTTATACGTAGTTGACGTTCAAGATCCTAAGAGATTCGTAGAGTCCGCAAATTATCTAAAAATTGTTCTTCAAGTACTCGAGGATTTAAACGAGAAACCTGAGTTATTAATTGTTCTAAATAAATTTGATCCTGATTTGAAAAATGATAAAACAACTTTAGCTAATGCTGAATCTGCAAAAACCAAATTTAAGAATATGGGAAAAGACTATGGTGTTGAATCTCTTGATTTTGTGAATACTACGATTTTCGAAAGTTTTACCATTAAACAAATGTTTTCAGTTGCTTTGAAAAAGATTTCCGAGACATCAGAGATTATTGAAAAGATTTTATCTCGATTTTCAGATTCGATTAATGGAAGAGCTATTTCTATTATTTCTACGGATGGACTTATTTTTGGTAGTTTTGCTGAAAGTGAAGCAGACGAAACATTAATTAACAATACTGCTTTGTTGATGCAGACTTTATTGAGTTTTCATTCAAAAGTTGGATTATTAAGAGAAAATTCGATGGTGCTCGAATATCGGTTAAATAAATTCTCTATTCGGGGTGAAAAATTATTTGAGTATAGCGATAAAAAGATTCCGGTTTATCTTTGGTTGTTGAGTGAAGATGTATCACTCTTAGATGAAAAATTAAATTACTTCACCACAGAAATTATGCCTTTGATAAATCTTTTTGTTTAACTCTTAAATCTTTTATCTCCTCTTTCTTATTTTTAAAATAGGTTAATTCGAAACAAAAATCTTCAGAGTAATTCTTAAATCCCTATATGATGTTTAAAAAAATAAAAAAAGTTTGGTAATTTAAAATATTTATTTTTTTCTTCCCACAAAAAACGAGCCAACTAATGCAATTGCAGCTCCCGCACATGCAATGAAGAAACCATTACCTAATCGCCAAGTCCATGTTCCAAAAAAATCAAAAGTACCAAAAAATATATTGTAATCACCTCCAAAGAGGAATTCTAAACCAGCAAGTATAGATTCAAAGTGTTCTTCAACATAGAGTGCATAACAGAATAGCGCTAATCCTACAATCATTAAAAATGCGCATAAAAGTGATCCTGCTTTTGATCCTTTTGCAGCAGCTAAAATTACTAAAACAGAACTGGCAACAAACAGGAGGCCCCCGATTAAAAACAATTCTCCTGCAAAATCTCCATTTACATTATATCCATATGGATTTAGATAAGCTTCATTTGTACCTATACCTATATAAGTGACTTCCCACCATCCTAGAGATGGTTCAATAAAGGTTAAGATGGCAGCGATTATACCAATAATTCCACCTATTATTGCTAAAATTTTAGTCAAATTTCTCACTCATTAATTGAATAATTTATTTCAGTATTACATTAGAAGTTTTAATTACTGTTTTATTATTACTTAAAAAATTTAACCATAATTTATAAATTAAAATAATGTAGGATTGATTTTTTAATAATTATTCAAAAATTTTTTCTTTTATCTTTTTTTTATTATAAATAACCATAAAAGGATGCTTAGCATATCTTATTTAAAATAAGTTTTGTATAAATTTCGCAAAAAGTGCAAGAGAAAATGGAACAAAAAAGTGAAGAAAAAAAAGGACTTACTAATGAGCAAAGAATGGAATTAATAAAATCAAACATGGAGAAGATAAGACACAAAATAGCGATAATTTCAGGCAAGGGTGGAGTTGGCAAAAGCACAGTTGCAGTGAATTTAGCTATGAAACTAGCAAGCACAGGTTCTGCTGTAGGGTTGCTTGATATTGATATCACTGGACCAAATGTAGCGAAAATGATTGGGATTAGTCCTGAATTGAAACCACAAATAGATCCAGATAAAATGCAATTTTATCCAATCAATGGACCTCTTAACATTAAAGTCATGAGCATGGCATTTTTAATTGAGGATAGTGATAGTCCGGTCATTTGGCGTGGTCCAATGAAAATGAGCGCAACAAGGCAATTTCTTGGGGATGCACAATGGGGTTATTTGGATTATTTAATAATTGATTTACCACCCGGCACGGGAGATGAGATTTTAGATATATTACAACTGATACTTGATGTCCATATCGTTATAGTTACAACACCTCAAGAAGTAGCACTGATGGATTCTAGAAAAACCATTAAGATGTCTCTTATCATGAATAGAGATGTAATAGGAATTATAGAAAATATGTCAGGATATATTTGCCCTGAGTGTGGCTACAAAGTTGATTTATTTGGGAAAGGAGGCGGAGAAAAAGCGGCAAAAGATTTTAACGTACCTCTTTTGGGTCAAATTCCCCTAGATCCAAATATTAGAGTTACTGGTGACTCAGGGTTGCCATTTATAATTCAATATCCAGATTCTCCAGCCGCAAAAGCTTTTACAGAATCTGTAAAAAAAATTAAGGAAATCTTAGAAAAATGATTTTATCTTTTTTTTTAATACTCTTTTGAAAATAATCTAGTTAAAATAAAAAAAAAGAATAAGAAATGTAAATTTATTTTACATATATTTTTGATAATCTTTCTACGATTGTAGGATCGATGATTTCTCTTGGCTCCCATTTCTTGGATTTAAGATATTCCAGGACTTCTGTTTTCATACTGATTGGAATATCAGCTTCAACTCGAACATATTTCTCTAATTCTTCTGGAAGATC
>JAHLWH010000051.1 GCA_019058015.1 Promethearchaeota archaeon
ACGGAAAGCACTGTTCAATCTTGTCATCCAACAATAGCAGCGGACGGTTCCGGAAACGTGCACATTGCGTGGAGGGATTATACGGATTATGGCGATTCGGGAGTAGATCCTGATATCTTTTATAAAAAATTCATATCATCTCCATTGAATCCATCCATAATTATAAATAATGGAGATGCGAGTACTGAATCTACCTTAGTGACTCTCACGCTCTCGGCGGATGGAGCAACAGAAATGTGCTTCAAAAATGGCACGATCGGAGGATGGACCAGTTGGGAAGCGTACAGTACAACAAAACAGTTATATTTAGAAGATTCTGTAAACAATAAGGTATATTCAATCGATGTGAAGTTTCGAAATGCAATAGGAGAAACTTCCCCAGTTAGTGATAGCATATTATATTTGACGATACCATTGAATCCATCAATAGTAATAAATAATGGAGATGCAACTACTGATTCTGTCTTAGTGACTCTCACGCTCTCGGCGAATGGAGCAACAGAAATGTGCTTCAAAAATGGAACGATCGGAGGATGGACCAGTTGGGAAGCAGCCAGTACAACAAAACAGTTATATTTAGAAGGTTCTGTAAACAATACGGTATATTCAATCGAGGTGAAGTATCGAAATGCAGCAGGAGAAATTTCGCCAGTTAGTGATAGCATCCTATATTTAATATTCGCACCCTTGAATCCATCTATAATTATAAATAATGGAGATGCAACTACTGATTCTGTCTTAGTGACTCTCACGCTCTCGGCGGATGGAGCAACAGAAATGTGCTTCAAAAATGGAACGATCGGAGCATGGACCAGTTGGGAAGCGTACAGTACAACAAAACAGTTATATTTAGAAGGTTCTGTAAACAATACGGTATATTCAATCGATGTGAAGTTTCGAAATGCAGCAGGAGAAACTTCCCCAGTTAGTGATAGCATTCTGTATATTTTAGAAAAAGTTGTTGAAGAAGGACCTCCCTTTGCAATTATCATTGCTATTATCGCAGCAATTGCAGGTGGAGGATTAGCTGTTTCTATAACAACAATATTATTGATTCGAAAACGTCGGAGAAAAGTACAATAATTAAATTTTTCTCTTTTTTTTCTTTATTCTTTATATATTCCAATTAAGACTCTTTACTTTTTTTATAATAAGGAATTTTCTTTTTTCTTTTAAATGATTCTATTCCTAATTCACAATAAAAACGGAGTAAGATAAAAAGAATTCAAAAAAATTCTACTTCTTTTTTGAAGCCATCTAGTTTTTGTTATTTAATTATATAAATTAACTCCAAAAATGTTTAATTTTGAACATAATCGATTTGCGGTCATATATATCTTCATTGTTTGAGAACCGATCGTTTTTCTTTTTAATATACTGAAATGAAAATTGAATTGAATATAAAATTCATTTTTTAATTTTACAATGTACCTATCATAAATTATACCTCATATAAGAGGAAATCTATGGTTAAAACTAAATATATTAAAATTATTTAATGCGTTATAAATATATATTATTTAGTAAAATATTAATTAAAATCTTCTAAATCTAAAAGTTTTGAATTATTTAATATTTTATTAGCTGAACCATTTTTAACCTTTTTATATAAAGTGGTATGAATTATAAAATTTATTATTTCAGCAATTAATCCTAAAATTTGAGTAATAAATATGACTGAAAGAACTATAAACGCTGTGGAATCTGCTTCGAATGTAAATAATGGTATTCCAAATATTATTGAAGTAATACTGAACCCGATTATTAAAAATAAAATATATTTTAATAGATTAAGATATTGAGATTTAGGATCAGAGAATTTAATTAAATTATTTAATACAAGCTCTCGTAATTTATTATTTTGAATAATGTTTTCAGGACTGTGAAGTATTTCAATAAAAAAAATCTTATTATTATTTATTATAATTTTAGAACAATTAAATAAATCGAGATATTGGATTTTATTATTTTCTATAGCAATATTTTTGCAATTTCTTAAGTAAATTGAGTGAAAATCACAATTTTTTACGTGTAAAAATCTTGTAATATTCTTTATTTTTATTGTATCTTCAATATTTGCACGGGATTCGATTATAAATGGACTTTCTTTAGTGCCATTCCCTTTCCAACCATTTTCTACAATATGAATATCTAAGTCATTTTCACCGTATATTTTCAAACTCATGATAAGTCCCTATTTTTAATAAAATTAAAATGAGATATTTAAAAGTCTGGTTTTTTCATTTTAAAATCTACTTTCTGCAACAGAACTTTTCTATGTTTCATGCAAAGTTTAGCAATTTTTGGACGAATTATGCGATTGGCAATCCAAAACTCTTCTTCTCTAGTTAAATCTTTATCATAAAATTTATCTAATTCAAAAGGGGTTCCAAATTCAATTTTTAATTTAAATGGTAAAGTAATCAATGGAAAATATATTGGATCAGCAGGACCATGTTCTTGTTCAATTGAAATTAAGATCGGGCTGGCTTTTTGAAATCCTATCAAAGCTGCAGGAACTATTGGAACTTTGTATTTCAAGGCAATTCTAACTATTCCAGGGAAAAACTTCCAAAGAATATGACGATTTAGGAAAGTTCCAGAATTTCCTTCAGGAAAGATACAAACTAAGGATGGATATTGACTTCCTTTTTTATGTAAATAAGGATTTATGTATTTCCATCTAATACCTCCTCGTAACCATAAAGGAATTCCCCCAACTAAGAAATATCTCCCCCACGATGAATTTATATAATGATATTTATCCCAATCTAAGACATGAATATCCCTTGTTGGATGACAACAACTTATTGCATGATTATCTAAATCATAACCACCTTCATGATGTGCTACAATAAGAGCTGCACCATCTGGTATATTTTCTAATCCAATAATTTTCAGCTGATGGTATATTTTGAAATACCAGTGATAAAAAAACTTTTGAGATTTCCTGTATGTTTCAATATTCATTAAATTCAAAAGAAAAAATATTCAAAACCTTTTTAGTTTTAATAATATGTGTAGATATTTTCAAGATGAATCCCACATTGCATTACCAAATCAACTATTTCGTCATTAGTTAAAGTTTCTGAAATACAAATTAAATGATTTTATCTCTAAAATAATAGAAAAAAATTCATATTTTTTTTAGATTAAAGATAAATATTCGATTATTTTTGTCTTAGGAAAAATTTTTAAAAAAATTTTAAGCTCCTCTTTTGCTTTTTATCTTTTCAAAATTTCTCCCCATAATTTTTTTTATCTTTATTCTGTCCCATGGTGTTGATGGATGATCTCGAAACGCTAATTGCCTCGCCCATTGTCTTCCAAATTCCCAAGTATATTTACATAATGCTTCAGCAATTTCTGGTTCTTCTTCGATTAAGTTTTTTCTCTCTTCTGGATCTTTAATCATATCATATAATTCATCTTTCCCACCTTTCCCTCCACGGTTATCAATAAATTTCCACTTAGGTGTTCTGCATCCAGCTCTTACTTGAAATGCGCCAATAAAAATCATATCGTGAATTACATCAAGACCCGAATCTTTGTTTTCAATTGCGGGATTCAAGGAAAGGCTTTCCATTCCTCTGACTATCCTTACTCCAGCAGTTTTTAACAAAAAACCAGAAATATCTGGAGTTGTTAATAGTGCATTTATAATTCTTCCCCTATCAAATCCCGGGCCCTTCACGATGAAAGGAATTTTAGCTAATTCCTCATAAATTGGAACCCCAAATTTCCTTATAGTACCATGCTCTCCGTATGGTTCTCCATGGTCACTAATAACAATGAAAATGGTATCATCTGTTAATCCTAAATCATCTATTTTTTGAATTACTCTTCCTACTTCCATATCGGACTCGAAATTAGTTGCATGTACATGAGCTAAGAGATTTTTCATCACACCATCTGGAACCCACGCTGCATTAGAAGGAGGCATGGGGCAAATTCCTGAAGATTTATCCAACAAGTATTCAAAGGGTTTTAAAAATTCTTCCTCTGCTAACCAAGGCTCATGAGGTTCAAAATGATCAATCCATAAAAAGAATGGGGTTTGTTCATTTTTTAAAGAATCTAACCAATCTATTGCCATATTAGTAACATAAGCTGCACGCCTAATATTTTGTGTTTCCTTTAGATAAAGTTCATTAGCCCGTGTTTTTAGGAAAATATCTTGTTCTATATTAATAGTTAAATCACCTCGTTCGCGATCCACTTCTAGATCGTCTTCAATCCAAAAATAATCGTTTAAATTAATTTTGGATAAAAATTTGCTTGCTCCGGGAACTTCAAATTGAACTTTTCCATAAGGAGAGTGTTTAAATGTATCAAAACCAATATGACAATTATTTACCTCAGTCGTCATCGGACTATCTCCAAAAAGAGCAGTTTTATAACCTTTCCTTTTAATAAATTCCGTTATATGCAAATCATAATCGGTCATAGGTTTCCAAGTTCGATTTGTATGAGTATATATTCCCGCCAGCAATGCTGTTCTTGTAGGAATTGTTATGGGATATTCAGAATATGCATTGATAAAATTTATTCCATCTGCCGCTAATTTGTCAATATTTGCTGTTTTGGCGATCTTGCAACCATTACAACCTAAATAATCCGGTCTTAGTGAATCTAACATAAAAACTATGATATTAGGTCGTTTTTGATCCATTTCGATCATATAAAAATCTTAAATTTTTAAATTTCACTAATTAAATTCATAATGATTTCTGCAAGTTTAATGCTTTTATCGCAATTTACTTTACTAAATATCTTTCTTAATTCATAATCAGCCTCTACACGATAAGAAAACAAAGTTTCAAGACTGTCAGCAATATCTCCTCTTTTGAAATCCTCTTTTAGACACATTCTAAGATCAAGATGCAAACGTTTAGTATTTAAAAATCTAAAACCCAAATTTTCTAATTTATTTTTTGATTTTAAAAAAGCTGCATAATAACTTCTTGATATAGATGTTCTAAATTTTCCTTGTGTAGGTAAATTATCATGCATTAATACTTTATTGGCGATTTCTAAAAATTCCTCTGGATCAAAAAAATAACTCAAATTCTCACCTATGATAAATCGAGTTTTATGTAAAAGACCTTATTGAATCCAATAAATTTATTTTTTACTTCTTCTGAACTTGTTTCTATAATAGTTTCAATTCTCTTTCTTATAAATTTACCAAGATCATACCATATTTTTATTTCATCTTCAAATGAAATGTTTTTAAATTTCAGAAGAAGCATTATTTTCTTAATACTCGGAACTTCAAAATCAGTTTCAAAATAAATTTTGCTTTTTAATGGTATATTTGATATGTTTAGAAATTCTTTTAATCCAATTTCAATTTCATAAATAAATTTTTTAAAATGATTATTCGAATTCTTTTCTTTTTCTATATCTTGAGATAGGACATTTATTGCAATATTTTGTTCTACCTCTTTCATAATTATCTGTTTAATTTTAGATTTTTCTTCTATTATCTATGTTATTATTATAATTTATTTTATTTATTTCTGTTTTAAATTTTGTATCAATAGATCTATTTTAATATTATGTCTCTTCTTTCTTTTGGTAATTTTTCACTAGCATACCTAAGAATTAATCTCGAAAGTGTTTTTTTATTCTCCTCTAAGTAATTAAAAATTGTATTAGGTTTATATTTTGAACATGTTTTGAGCAACCATCCTATTCCTTTTTGGATATAATCTTCAGGGAATGAGAGCATCTTTTCTACTAATTTAAATACATAATTTTTATCAAAATCTTTTTTTAAAGAGATAATTTTTAATAAAATAACCATAGATGCACGTCGAATCCATAAATTTTCAGAGTGAGACCATTTTTCAATAGTTTTTTTTGCTAACTTATCATTTTTTGCAAGAAATGGTCCTATTATTCTAATTACACTACTATCACATAAAGCCCATGTATCACAAGATTCGAAAAGGGCATCATGAAATAAATTAATAGTATTTTCATCAAACTGTTTTTTAAATCGATTAATAAAAAAGAATCCAGCAAATTTCTCATCGTCGATATTAGATTTTAGTAAAATTTTAAAAATTTGAATTGAATCATTGTAAGTGGCATTATTTTCTTTAAAAATGTCTCTTACTATTTTTTCTATCTCAGACAATTTAAGAGCATATGTATAAAAATTAGGATTATTTGAATTAAGAATCTTTAACATTCGCTCTTTTTGATCTTGAGTTAGCGTTCGAGCACTTTCTTTTAATTTAGATTTAATTTCATTTGCAATTTTTTGAATCATAAGAAAGTCCTTACAATTTAATCATATGTGAAAACTTTATCTAATAATAAACCTTCATCGTCAATTCCCATTTTCTTATACAAAGCAATTGCTTTTTTATTTTTGAAACTTGTTGTAATGTGAAATGCCGTAGCCTTTTTTGATCTTGCTACATCAATCAATTCCTTTAGGAGTTTTTTGCCGTATCCTCTATTTTGAAATTCTTTTTTAATGAAAAAATTTTGAAGATATGCACTGTAGCCTGCGTGTCCAAATTCAGGATAGATCCAAACATCCCCAAATCCTATTAATTGATTATTATCTTCCACAACGAGTATTGTATGATATTTATCGTCAAATCCCTCAATCATTATTTGTTTAATTACATCTTTATTTATCTCTATTTCACCAAAATCACCTTGGTAAATTTCATCAATTGTCTCTTCAAATAAAACAGTTAAATCCACTAAGGTATCAATATCTTCCTTCTCTGCTTTGCGAATCATAATTTTAAGTCTTATGTTATTTTTAAATTGAGAAAGAAATTTTTTTAAGATCTTCTTCTGAATCTGCTTTCCCGATAATTATACAATTCTTTATGTTAAGATTATTAAAGTTCAAAGAACTGTCTTTAGCAACAACACAATTTTCCAAGTTAATGTTAGCTCCAATCTTTACCTTATCAAAAATAATACTATTAGTAAGTTGGACATAATCACCTATTTCTGAATTACTTCCAACATAAACGTTTGGTCCTAAAAGAACGTCATCTCCAAGTTTTACTTTCTCACTAAGATATACAGGTTCAATAAAGGTGGGGTAATCACCGATGTAATTTTCAACATGAAGCCCTTTAAATTGCGTTTTAAATAAGTCTAACATTAAATTATGGATTTTTGAAGCATCAATTTCTTGATTATTTGCTAAAATTTTTCTAATAATTTCCAATTTTTCTTTCAATTTCTTTCAATCCTTCTTTTTACTTGTTGGTTATAACACTCCTAATTTTTAAACAATTTTATATCTTCAATGGCATTGATTTATCCATATTATTTATTTTACTACAAAATTACTTTCTTAAACCAATGATTTCAATTAATTTATTAATATTTTCTCCTGTTTTTGCACTTGTAGTTATAACTTGAATATTAGGATTAATTTTTTTTGCATCACTTACCATTTTATCTATGTTTGTTTCTAATATCTCAGCCAGATCTATTTTATTAATTACTGCAATATCGGACATTTTAAATAACATTGGATGCTTTTCAATAACCCATTCTCCCTCTGTAATTGAAACAATTGTTATTCTTTTATCTGTGCCCAAAATAAAATCAGAGGGACAAATTAAATTTCCGACATTCTCAATAAAAATAAGATCATAATTATTCAAATCCTTATTTTTAATTATCTGATTTATGTGATAAGCGTTTAAAGCACATTCTCGACCAGTATTTATTTGGATTGACTCCGCATTGTGTTTTTCTATTCGATTAGCATCCACTCTGGTTGTAACATCACCGCATATAACTAATATCCTATATTTTGAAGCTAATTTTTCAAGTATTTTTTCTATTATTGCAGTCTTGCCAGCGCCAATTGCACCGACTATATCAACGGATTTTATATTATATTTTTTAAATTCTTGATTTATTTGGTCAGCTAAGATTTCATTTTGTTTCATAATATCTTCTTCTATTTGTATCGCAAGTTCCCTTTCTTTTCCTTTAGTCAATTTATTACTGTCAAGTTCCATAAACCTTTGAATCTCACGTTCTTCTTTATCAGACATTTAATACAACTATTTTTCTGTAAAAATTTTGTATTATAATTACTGTTTTTATGAATATTAGGTTTTAAAAAAAATTACCTTATTATTTAGATAATTCAAAAATTTTTTATTACTATCAAATAACGTGAATTTATGTCAATCTCAATAATTTACAAAAAAAAGAAAATATTCGATTTTATTGTATCATACAAATAATTCTTTTATCTTTTATTATTAACCAATTAAATTGTATAATAGCTTTCATACCAATTAATGGAATATCAAATTTTTGAGCAATAATAAATTCATTCTTATTTTGATATTCTTTAGGTAATTGTAAAATCTCATCTTTATTAATTTTAATAGTTTTTATCGGTGTTTTATCAGGCTTCAAAATCTCCACTTTACATAAATAATTATCATAAGTAATAGCCCCAAAAACAGTATAACCTTTTCCTTGACTTATCTTTTTTAAGTTTAAATCTTGAATTATTTTATCATCTAAACCAAAATATCCAGTAAAACCAGTATCAAAAATGCAAGATTTAATTACATTAATACTTGTTTTTGGATTAGTAATTCTCACCAATATTAAAGGGATATTCTCTTTTTGACTGATCCTCCAACATCCTATAAGTTGCAAGTTAAAATTTCACTCCAGCAAACTCATTTTGGAGATCTTTAAGTTCTTTTTCGGAAATTTTAAGATTATCAATATTTTCCATGTCTTTTTTAAAATCATTAAAACCTTTTTGACTAAAAGGACCAATTATATAAGGAACCATTCCAAAAAATTGAGAATTATTAATATAATTTCTTAAGGCTTCTCTTAATAAATCACTTCGACTAGAAAATAACCCTTTTTTAATCAAATAATCAATTTTTTCTAAGATTTTTTTTGGTACGCGAATTTGAATTGTTTCCATAAATATCATAAAATTTAATTCAATTACTATAGTAATTATATTAATTTAAATTAATAAAATTAATTTCTTTTTTTTTAAAAAAAAAAAAATAAGAAAAGAAAAAACAGAAATATATCAATAAGCATAAAGATATTGTTATTTCTTCATTTCTAATACCTTTCTAAACTTTTCTAGCATTTTTCTCGGAGTTACGGTCGGCCTTTCATATCTAGGTAACGTTTTTCTTATTCCAAATAAGTATTTTGAGATATCTTTAAGTTTCTCAACGTCATATCGTCCCATCATTGCAATCGTTTCCATTTGAGGGCTACCTCCACCATGCAAACCAGCTACCTGCATTAACCCAGCAAGATCTGAAACAATCATATTTTCAATTCCGCGCATACAACGATAAATATTTTCGGGTTTTACTTTTGGATTTCTTTTCAAATATTTCATAGCTAATTCACCAATCTCCTCAGAAAAGAAAGAGCCTTCTAAAGGTAAGGTTGCACATAAACCACCAGCTAGATCAGCAACAGTTTTATATTCACTATAGATTTCCTCACCAGCAAGTCGTCTTCCTGCATTAGTTAAAATCTCATCCGGAATACAAGTTCCTGAGGGAGCAACTTCGGAATGATAAGCACTTGCCTCACCTGCAGCAAATACCAGCTCCGCTGTACCAATTAAATGAGATAATTTATCCCTTACATGGGAAGTTCTTTCAATCCCATTATATTCCGCCACCAATGCTGCAGTACTAGCAAGCACTTCCGACATTGCTGGCTTACAACCTGTATACGAATGTCTATGATAATGAGCGAACATTAATGCCAAAAAACCAGCATATGGTGTTTGCCGAGGGTCGCTGTGACCATTTAAAAACACCCTCTCGTTGGGCACAAATACATCATCAAAGATTATAAAAGTTTCTGCATCCCCAAGCAATAATCCTGGAGCATCCAAACCATGCTTGCTTTTTCTAAACCATGATGGTCTGGTAAGTAGTTTCACACCATCCCAATCTCCTGGTAATGCAAAAGCAACCGCATAATCCTTATCTTCTGGACCCATAAACCTTGTAGGAACTGCAATGAGCTCATCAGCATAAGGTGTGTTTGTAATACTTATTTTACACCCTCTAACAACAATCCCATCTTCTCTGGTATCTATTACCCTCAAGTATTGATCGGGATCTTCTTGCTGATGGGGTCTTTTTAATCTATCACCTTTAGTATCTGTCTGTGCGCAGCTCGCGACTAAATCATTTTCTTGAAAATATTTCATATATTTCTTAAAATTTTCATAATATTTAGTTCCAAGTGCTTGATCGCACTCATATGTAATCACGGATAATGCGTTTAGTGAATCTATTCCCATACACCTTTGAATACATCCTCCTACTCTATGACATAAGACCCTGGTCATTTGCTGTTTCTTCAACAGGTCTTCCTTGTTTTGGTGTATATGAGTAAAACGATTTATTTTTTCGCCAGTTAAATGAGATGTAGCTACACATAAATCTGCAAATTTTTCATCATATGCTCTATCGAAAGTTTGGCGTATTATATTCATTCCCCCTCTTAACCTTGGATCTGATCTATCAACCTTCTCATCACCTATATAAACATTTGGCTTCATTTTTAGCAATCTATTATAATAATCCTCGAATGTTTTCATTTTTTTAATATGCCTTCTTTATATTTTTTAAATAAAAAATTTCTTTTTAAATTAATATAGTTAATTAAAATTATCAACTCAAATGTTAATAAGTCTATTATTTTTTATTGAAAATAAGAAAATTTACATTGTAATATAACAATAATAGCCGATTTGATATATATGAAATAAAATTGAATATTTAGAAGAATTTAAAAAATGTAAATGGCTTGCTAATGCACATATATTATTTGTGTATTATTTGGATATTCTCTGGATCACATACAAGTATAATTTAGAAATAGATCTTGATATTTCTCGAGTTTAAATATCATCATAATTCAATTTATTATAAAAAATTAGATTAAAATAATTTTTTTAAAAAAAGGTTGTGTGTTAGATTGAAACTATGGAAAAAAGGTCGAAATGACTTTAGAACGTCAGTAGAGGAGACTATGGGATGTTTACACAGAATGGGAGCAGTCGGGAGCTCACATCTCTCACAGTATTTAATTAAAAAGTATAATTTGTCTTCATTAGATCAGGTTGAAGATGTAAAACAACAATTATTGAGGGGTAATATTTTAATTATTAATGTATCTACTATTTTGGGGGATCAAAATGTGTCAATAATTGATTTTAAGAGATCTATTGACCAAATAAGGGCAGAAATTAATTTAACTGGCGGATCTATGGGAAGGATCGGAGATACTTATTTAATCATTACACCAAATAGTCATATAAAGATTTCCAACTAAATAATTTCAAAGCGAAAAACTAAAAGCAATAGAAACTTTGAATATAATTAGAATTTCTGATCTAAATTATTTATCGTGATACTTTTGGACATTAAACAGCGGCATTTTATTCGTTCTTCTGAAATAAAAGAAATTATTTCACAAATTAAAAAAACTTATTCCCAAGGTTTTGTTGATAAAATATTTCCAAAAAAATCTAATGTTGAAAGAATCTTAATTGAACACGGTGATGAGTTAATCGCAATTAATAATCAACTTAGCTTGTGGAAAAAGGGAAAAATCTACATTCCTATACTGTCGTTATTATTAGAAGATAATTTAGGATTAAAAACCATCGTTGTAGATATGGGTGCAATAAAATTTGTGACTAATGGTGCTGATATAATGCGTCCTGGAATAACAAAAATTGATCCAAGGATCAAAAAAGGCAATATTGTTAGAGTTTCTGATGAAACTCATGATCGAATTCTAGCGGTTGGGCAAGCAATATTTGATGCAGAAGAGATGGAGAAAAAAAATTCCGGGAAAGTTGTTAAAAATCTACACACAATTAAAGATCAAGTCTGGAAATTTGCTAAAACCTTTAAATGAAAATATTTTTTTAAAATTGAAGATATACACTGATAGAAGGAAGAAATGAAATATATTGTTTAAATTATGAAAAAAAGGAAGGATTAATTAGATTTTTTATATTCCGCCTGCTTGAGTGGCCATCACTGTAATTACATCCTTTTTGGGATGAATCCCAATTTTGGTAAATTTAAGACTATCAGGAAGAACTTTTCCTTTAAAAATAAACTGGATTGCTAAGATTGGATTGAGTTTATACTCTCGTTGAACTGTTTTCTTAATTTCTGCTATGCTATTATTTGGATCTACTTCTATTAATTTAATTGCTTGGTCTGGGGGTACCCCAGTAAGTCTAAATCTATATTGCGTCATAATTTTTTCAGTTTCTTTTATTTATTTTAAGTCTAAATTAATATTTACTAATTATTTTTCAATTTGGATTGTTTTTTATTATTTATAATTTTTCAAAAGAAATTATAAAATATTTCAGTTAATTATAGGTAATCGATACAAATATTTAAAGTTTAGGTGTTTAGTAATTATCTTTTTGTTCAATTTTTTAATTTTAGTTCGAACAATGGTATAATTTTTATTTCTATTTTTCTTATTTTATTTCATGAGTATTTCAAATGAAAAACAAAAAATTAAAGAAGAAATATTAAGTCAAGATTATTTTAAATCGATGGCCAAATCTGATAGAATTCTTTTTGTTCTTCGGACTTTTGGGCCGCAGAATTTTACTTCATTAAAGGATCTTTCAAAAATGAGCAAATCAACGGTTTCAAAATATATAAACCTTCATCTCCAGAAAGATTATATAGAAAAAAGATTATTTAAATTAGAAAATAACCAAAGAAGGCCAAAATATGTCCTTACTGAATCTGGCAATAAAATTTCAAAAGAACTTTTTGAAAAATTTGATGATAATTTAATTTTAATGAATAAAATTAATCGCAGTATTTCGAAACTATCACAATTAATTCAATTTTATGAGAATATTTCTGTAGATGAATCAATAATTAATCGAATAATTAGGATTATATCAAAATTGGGAGATCAATTTTTTACTTTAGATCAAAACGAGGATTTATTTATGTCCCTCTTTTTTATGTTTTATAACTCCGCTCTAACACCGAATTTTAGATTTGAACTTAAGGAGTTTTGCAATTTATACAAGGTAAATGAAGTCAGCATTGATTATCATATCTATAAAATTATGTCTAGTAATTTAGGATTTCATTTGTTTGAACGAGGAGATGATAAGTTCTTTTTTCATTCTGAAGACCTTTTAGGAACTATCGCCTTGCGTTTAATAAAAGATCTGCTTATAGAAGAATTGATACATTTTAATATTGAGGGGGAAACGAGAATTGATGATTTGGATAAAGTTACAGAAGATATAGCAAGATCTCTTCTAAAAATGGGGCTTATATGGGATAGAATTAGAAAAGAATTTGAATTATTAATAGAAAAATTGTTTATTAAAATGGCATTAGATATGGGATTCCCTAAAATCAATTTAGTAAATATGATTCTCTCTTCAAAAAAATTTAATGCAAATAAATTACCAATTGACTCATTAATTAGAATTTTCAACGGTTCTGAGGATTATGTTGATTTAAATTTGGTTCCAAGCAAAACAAATTCAGTCGAAAAGATTAATAATATTTCTGGAATTAAGTTAGAGGGAGTGGTAGGGTTTTGTTCTTCTTGTGGACAATTAATTTTAAATGATATTATCCAATGTCCTGAATGTAAAAAAAGAATCAACAAAGATCATTTATTAATGGAAATTGATAAAGCCCTTGAATTAAAAAATAAATAATAAAAGGGAACATGACGATAATAATAATTTTATGCGATAACTTGCAAAAATTTCGATAAAAAAATATTTATTTTTTGGATTTTCTTTTATTAAAAAGACAAAGATTTTTTTGATTTTGTAATTTTAGTTATTTATTCAACAATGGAATTAATCCAATGAAATGGAATAAAATTTTATTATTAGTGGCGAACTATAGATGTACGGGTTATGATTTTTACGATTCTGCATTTCCTCCGTTAGCCCTTGAATATATCGCAGCTTATGTGGAAGACTTAGTCGATGTAATAATTTTAGATACTAAAGCAGCTAATTTGAATTTAAAACAGGTTAAAAAAAAAATTAAGGAATATGGACCTGATTTAGTAGGTTTATCGGTGCCAGTATCAAGTGCAATTAATGATGTATTATTATATGCAAAAATTGCCAAAGATTTAGGTTGTACAACGGTAATTGGGGGCTGGCATCCAACCTTAGCCGTTGAACAGACTTTATCATCTCCTTGGATTGATTTTTTAGTTAGAGGAGAGGGGGAATTTACATTTCGAGAGTTGATTGAAAAGGGGACTCCAGAAAATGTAAATGGTTTATCTTATAAATCAAATGGAAAATTAATCCATAATCCGGATAGACCTTTTCTAAAAAATATAGATGAGTTAAAGTTTCCAGCGAGACATTTAGTTAAACAATATAAATATAAAGCATTTAATATGAATATTGATGCTATAGAAACTTCACGTGGATGCCCTCAAGCATGCAAATTTTGTAGCACTCACGTAGTTTACAAGCGTAGCTGGAGATCTAGATCTGTAGATAATGTAATTAAAGAATTAGAAATTATATCAAAAAATAAAAAAATTAGTGATGTATTCTTTGTTGACGATAATATCCTTGTTAACATGAAACGAATTGAAAAGCTCTGTATAGAAATTATAAGAGCTAAAAGGGAGAGAAGGATTAAAAAACATTTGCATTTTTTCTTCCAAGGAAGATTAGATTCAATGGCAAGATATCCGGAAATCACAAAATTAATGGGTAAAGCAGGTTTTTGGCTTGTTCTTGTAGGAGTTGAAGCAACTGATAACAAAGGATTAAAGAATGTAGAAAAAGGCTGTAATATGGAAAACATCAAAAAAGGAATAGATGTATTACATGAAAGTGGGATTATCGTTATGGGGAATGTAATTATTGGTGCAAATCTTGATGACACTGTGGAAGATGTTCTAATTACGATTAAACGAACAAGAGAATTAACGTTGGATTTACCAAGTTTTACTTTATTAACACCATTTCCTGCAACAGGGTTTTACGTAGAATTAAAGGAAAAAAATCTATTATTAACTGAAGATTATTCAAAATATAATTGGCTCACACCTGTAATAAAAACAAAAAATTTTAGTCCTAAAGTTCTTAGAAAATTATTATTTCTTGGTTTTTATTATGTTGGTTTTTATGGTGGAGATTGGTTCACAAAATGGAATTTACTTCGTAGAGGAATTAAATCAAGAGGAATTAAATACATTTTCCATCCTGGAAGAGCATACAGAACAGTTAAGTCTTATTTTACGTGGCGAAAGATTGTTATGGAGAATATACAAGATTTAAATAAAGAACAAAGGAATCAACTACTCTTAGGAAATGTTAAGGATATGATTGAATTAAAGCAAGCAATCATAAAAGGGAGTTAAAAATAGTATTATGGTAATTAACGTTCCTAAAGAAAATCATTTCAGATGGAAAAGAATTCTTTTAATCAAACCAAACTATAGGACAACTGGTTGGGATTACATTAATGTGGATTTCCCACCAATAAATTTGACATATATTGCGAGTTATTTAACAGATTTAAATGTTAAGGTGGAAATACTCGATGCTAAAGTAAATAATTTAACCCATAAACAAATAAAGAAAAAGATACAAAAATACAACCCTGATATTGTAGGAATTTCAGTATTTGTTTCTGCAGCGATTAATTTTTGTTATGATATCGCAAAAATTGTAAAAGAAGTTAATTCCAATTGCATAGTCGTATTTGGGGGGCGACACCCAACCTTCGAACCCGATGAGACATTAAATTGTAATGATATCGATTATGTTGTTAGGGGTGAAGGAGAGCTAACATTCAGAGATTTAATAATAAAAGGAACCCCAGAAGCTGTTAAAGGACTTTCTTATAAATCGAATGGAAAAACTCTCCACAATCCTGAACGCCCATTAATTAAAAATTTTGAAAAAATTAGATTCCCGGCAAGAGATCTTACAAAAAAAAATAAGTATAAGATGTTTACAGTAAGGTTAGAAACGATTGAAACCTCAAGAGGATGCCCTTATACATGCACATTTTGCACAACTCATATTTTTAATAATGGATTATGGCGCCCACGACCAATTGAGAAAATAATTACAGAGTTAAAAATGATATCACACAATAGAAGAATTTCTGATATTTTTTTTGTAGATGATAATTTAACCGCTAATTCTAAAAGAATTGAAAGATTGTGTGAAAGAATTATTGAATGTAAAAGAAATAAGGAAATTAGTGATTTTAAATTTTTTGCACAAATTAGAGTAGATTCTATAGTGAAATCTCCTATTATGGTAAAAAAAATGGCAGAAGCTGGATTTTGGATTGTTTTTATTGGAATTGAAAGTATAAACGAAGAAACATTAAAAGATATAAGAAAAGGGTTTAACTTCTCAGAAGTATCAAAAGCTTTAGAGATATTACATAAAAATTATATTATTGTTATTGGAAACTTAATAATTGGGCTTGATTTGAATGCCACCGAAATGGATATTAAAAAAGAAATTCAATTTATGAAAAATGTCGATGTAGATATCGTTAGTTATTGTTTATTAACACCTTTTCCCGGAAGCAAAACTTTGAAGGACCTAGAAGCAAAAAATCTAGTTATAACTAAAGATTGGTCGAAATATACAGTATTTGACCCTGTTATTAAAACATATCAATTAAGTCCAAGAAATTTGTATGATCTATTACATTACTCTTTTAGAAAATTAAAGTATTTCAATAATTGGAAAGGATTTCCCTCCCGAATTATAAAAGCACGTGGACTTCTTTTTGTTCTAAATCCAATTCGATTAATATCACTTATTAACTCATTCTTAAAAGTCAGAAATTTATTTAAAGAATTTTAAGAAATTTAAGCAACTATTTTCTTATTTGAATTTATTCTCTAACAATCTCAAAAGGCATTTCTAAATAATTTTAACTGAATTTATGATATTTTAACTAGAAATAATTTTTAAAGATCGAATATAAAATAATTATAAATTAAATAAACAACATTTTAAATAAGAATAATATTTTCATAATCAACAGCAGTATTGCAGGGATAACCGAGCCTGGTCAATAAGAAACTTGAATATGGGTCAAGACTGATTATAGGTGCTGGACTTAAGATCCAGTGGCGTAGGCCTTCGGGAGTTCGAATCTCCCTCCCTGCACATTTTCTCTTTCTATTATGGTTATTTTAGCAATAAGTCAATTTTCTGAAAAAATTGCTTATTATCCATTATTCCTATAATTAGAATATCAAATAAGGGAATAAAATTATTAACCATATTAAAAAACATAATTTATTTAATATCCAAATTCTAGTTAATAGGAAAAATATTTCTTTTTCATTCTAGTTAATCGTAAAAACTTACTTTTTTGGCAACAAACTATTTATACTTTGGTGAAAATAATAATAAAACCCAATTTAATTTTTGTATTTAATTATAAAAAAAAATCTAATGATTTTAAAAATGTTAAAAATAAATTTAAGAGCGACTATAATAATATGCATCATAACGAGTTCTTTATGGGTATCTGCAGGTTTTTACATTAATTCCGTTTATGCATCGACAGATATTGAAGATCCGCCGGGGGTACTAGGAGATTGGTATTGGGATTTTAATAAGGGAGATCTTATAATATTTAATGTAACATTGTCTGGAACACTTGATAATTCTTCATATGTTGCTATCTACAATATTTCCACAATTGATTGGCAAATTCTTAATAAAATGGCGCAAGATTATAATTGTTCTTGTGTAGACTTAACGCAGATGGTTTATAATTATGATCTTGAACAACTAGAAGAAACAATAGTTCCTCCTATAACATCTGTAGGATTTAATCATACGGCTACCCCTTCTCTTGATGAAAAATTATTCCCACTTGAGTTCATAGATGAGGATGGGAGCTACTCACCCTATTTACTTTTTATCCCCAAAAATGAATCCAATGTAAATTTCAGTTGGGCTGGTATGAGAACATTTGAATATTACCAATGGACAGGTGATTATGATTCATATACTTGGAATGCCGCAACAAAATCACTCAATTTTTCAGATTCAATTTCAGGAGAGTCCTATAATGCTACATATTTCGATAATGGAACATTTTCAGAAATTTATAAATATCTAGACTATGGGGGCGGGGATTATGAAGAAACAAGAATCAAAAGAATTTGGGATTATATTATTCCTATAAATGAAAGTTTTGTTGATGACCTAGAATGGAGTGTGAATCCAGGTGATGTTCTATATTTTGGGGATGCAGAAGATATAGGACCGTATCAATATTGTAAGGAATATAAATTTGATATTGTAGGATTTAAAAATAAGGTTTTACTATCACTAACTTTAGAACCAACTACATATCAACTTGTATTAGCCAATAAATCCATTTGGAATAATAATACTGAAACTTATGATTTGCAAGAAGTCAATACAACTATTGCACGGGCAAATGAAATGGAGAAAGTTATACTGGGAGCATTTGGGATGGGTATAGGATTACTCACACCCCTTATTTTTCCTTTAGGAACGAATGGCACTGATTTCAAAAATACGCCATTTGGATCATATATCGATTCACCATATTTCGATCAAGAGATAATTGGAGAAAATATATATCATCTTTGGAATTCTACAAATGATAACGTTTTAAATATAACATTAACTTCAGATAAAATTCTAAAATCGGTTATCTATAAATTCAGTATGATGGGAATGCAGTTTTTAGCATCAAAATTTAGGAAGAACATAACTATTTTGACTTCAGGTCTTAATAGTGTTGATTTAGACACTGTTGGAACATTTAATA
>JAHLWH010000052.1 GCA_019058015.1 Promethearchaeota archaeon
AAAGAAAGCATCACTTCTGCTGAGTTTGAAAGTGCTGAAATAACTACACTCAATGATTTAGCAAACTATTTTGAATTTATAAAACACCAACTCGAGAAAAAAACAGGTGTAGAAATTTCCAAACTGATAAGAGAATTACATGATGCTATCTTGAAGATTAAGGGATTTTCAGGAGTTTTAATGGGCATAAAAAATAGTATTCCCTCTCTTACTACTCAATTAAGCACATTAAATAATGAAGAACAAAAAGGATTAGAGAAAAAATTGAATTTTTGGAAAAAGAAAATAAATTTATAAAGAAAAAAAGGATTGTTTTTTTTCTCTTTTTTTCCAATCTTCGTAATATTTTATCTTCTAAATTTTTAAAGTATGCTTCCTATTTAGCAACCTCAATAGGTTTTTTCAAAAAATATGCATTTAACTTCATCAATAACCGCTAAATATTATGTTGAAGCATATCTAATCATAGAAAAAATTATAATTTGTAAACTTAAACAATATTAAGAAAAAATAATATAAAATGAAAAAAAGAGAGTAAAATTAAATAAGATTAATATTAATTATCTGTCTTACTGGATTTGTTTAACGTTTTATCTTTTGACTTGTCAGATTTTTTTTTTAATTTTTCATCAGAAACCAAGCTTTTTTCAGTAGATTTATCTTCGGGTTGCGTTTCAGTTGATGGTGTTTCTTCTGCAAATTTAGCTTCAGATTTTATATCGATTGATGGAAGTTTATCTTCTGGCTTACCAGGTTTTATTTTAGATACTTTTCCCAGTCCCTCTTTATGTAGAGATTTAAACGCATCATCACGGCTAGTAATTTCTACTGATGGGGCTGATTTCCTCTTTAGAGTTCTTTTGAATTTACGGGTCTTCCTAACAGGTTTTGGGTATTTAAGAACTCTCTGATAAGCAATGAAATAACTACCTAAAGCGATTATAGATCCAATAGCAAATATTAATAACCAAAGAAATATAGGTTCTGCTTCCGTTGCATATGAGTTTAATGTAATTGTTTTTTGCTCAAAGATATAATCTGGGTTTGAGCTAGAAACAGTTATCGTAATTGTAAAAGTTCCTTCTGGAATATTTTCTAAGAGTCCGGTGTAAGTACCATCGTTATCCTCGTCAGTAAGGTAACCTTGTCCATAAAGCCATGAATATCTAACTGTAGCATTTTTTATCATACCTCCAAAATCTAAATCATATAATACTATATTTAGATAATAGGATTCGCCAACTTGTATGTTTATAATCTCATCTCCAGATTCAGTAGTAACATTTGTTTTTATTTGATTGACTTTTATCCTTAGAACATCTGATGTAGACTGAAAATTCGTCTTTTGAGCAAGTATGGTTAAAAAGAAAACGCCAATACCTAAATCCCTAGAATTTATCTCTAAAGAATATTGATTTAACAAAGAATTTTCCGTAAAATTCCGTAAAATATTGGTGCCTATTAATTGAACTAATGCTGATTTTATATGATTCTCAGTTTCATTGTCAAGATATCTAAAGGTAATGTTTAAATCAGAACCAATGGCAAGTTCGATTGATTTATCAATTGTCTTATCTGTTTGATTTAATATTATAATTGTATTTGTTGGTCTAGATATTATAATTATTGTAATAATCTCTGAGGTAATTTGATATTTTGCTTTCTGGGCTGAAAGAGTTAAAGATTTAATTCCGATACCTAATTCTAAGGTGTCCAAAACTATTGAATATTGTTCTAATGAAGGATGTTTAGTAAGATTTTTTGAAATACCTTCTCCAATTATATTAACTAATGCCAAATCAAGAAATTCATCTGTTTCGATATCTCTATATTCTAATGTAATATTTAAGTATTCTCCAGCTTTTAATTCGTAAGAGGTTACAGGAGTTTGATTTAAGAATAAATTAAAATAAGTTTCTCTTTCAATAATATCAATTCTAAAATCAATGGCTTGAAATTGATAATTTTTCTTTTGGGCAATAATTGTTAAAAAGTTGATTCCTTTAGTTAAATTTTCGGCACTTATAGTAATTTTATAATGATCACTATATTCTGTTAAGTTATCGGAAATACCACCTCCTGTTATTTCTACCGTTGCAAAATCAATAAATTCTCCCGTATCCATATCTGTATAATTAACTATTATATTGATAGTCTCATTTATTTGAATCACGAAAGTTCTATTATTAGTTATATCAGATTGATTGATGAATAACTCTAAGTCTGTTCTTCTCTCAATTAATAAAATTGTTATTCCAAAGGGTTGAGATTGATATTTCTTTTTCTGGGCTAAAATTGTTAAAGAATTAAATCCTTTAGTTAATTCTGATGCACTAATATTTATATTATATTGTTGTGCCGCACGATATTCTGTTAAATTATCTGAAATCGCCCCTGTTATCTCAACTGTTGCATTCTCAATATGAGCTCCAGATGCTTCATCTGCATATTTCACGATAAGATTCATTGATTCATTTACTTGAAGTTCATAACTCTGATTAACCGTTATGTCTGATTGATTAATGAATACAAGGTAATTAGTTTTTCTTTCAGTTATTAGAATTTTAACGAATGCAGATTGAGGTTCATACTTATAAGCATCAACATCAATTTTTAATAAATACTCTTGATTTACTTGATGTTGAGATGTATTACAAGTCAAATTATATACTCCTTGAGAGATTTTAGTAACATGGCTTTCTCCTGCCCAATCATTGATCGGTGTAGTATCAATACCAGTTCCACCGTATTCTTCAGTATAGTTTAATTGAATTGTAAAATTATCATTCCATTGAACAGATAAAATTGACTCATCTACGGTAAGACTTGTTGCTTTAATTACTTCAATTGTAATGTTTATCCTATTATTTACATAAAGAGAAGAATTCGCATAAATCGTTAAAGTGTTATTACCTGCATTTGCACCGATCAGACTGAATTCAAGTAAATAAAAACCGGGACTTATTTCACTAAAATTTAACATTTCACTTGTAAAATTATAGAGATAAACATGTGCATTCTCAATTGCATCACCATTTTCCTTGTCATTAAATGAAACTTTCAAATTAATCGTTGTATCTTCAAAAACCTCTTCATAATAGTATTTATTTTGATCGGGTATTAATGTTGAATTATGTATTACTGTAAATTTTTTATAAATCACACCAGTTTCATTTAATCCATAACCTGAATGAGAATTATTCCAAGAAATTATTGCGTCATATACTCCTACTTCATAAGCGGGAGGTGAGGAGGGTATTAAAAAAGGATCAAAGTAAATAGTTCCATCTGCAAGGGGGGACTTTTCTTGAGT
>JAHLWH010000053.1 GCA_019058015.1 Promethearchaeota archaeon
ATGTAATTCCAATTAAGGACGCCCCTCTTGGAACTTATGTATTTAACTTAGAATCAACACCTTTTGATGGAGGAAAATTCGTTAGATCTTCAGGAACTACAGGAATTGTTGTAGAACGCTCAAAAAACTCAACAGAAATACAATTCCCTTCAAAGAAAAAACGCTTATTTAATAATAATTGCTTATGTACGATAGGAATCGTTGCGGGTGGTGGTAGAACTGAAAAACCATTTGTGAAAGCTGGAAATAAATACCACTATATCAGACCTAAAGCTAAAAAGTGGCCAATTAATCGAGGTGTAGCCATGAATGCGGTGTCACATCCTCACGGAGGTGGTGCAAAACAGGGACCTGGAGGACCTACAACAGTGGGAAGAAATACCCCGCCAGGAAGGAAAGTTGGATTAATTGCAGCAAGAAGATCTGGTCGTAGAAAATAAAAAAATAAACAATTTTATATTTATTAAAAATCTAGAATATTATTTCGCTTCTTCTCGAAGCGCCCTCTTTAATATTTTACCGACGGTAGTTAGCGGAAGTTCTTCTCGAAATTCCCATATTTTCGGATTTTCGTATTTCGAGAGTTTTTCCCCCGCATATTTCTTAATATCTTCTTTTATGGAGTTGGTTAAATGAACACCTTCTTTAGGTTTAATAATTGCCTTGACAATTTCACTACCAGGTCGGTCTGGATCCTTAATCCCAATGATAGCAACGAGTTCAATATCAGGATGTTTAACTAGAATGTCTTCCACATGAACGCTATAAACTTTATAACCACTTACAATTAACATATCTTTTGTACGATCAACGATTGTAAGATATCCCTCTTCATCCATTACCCCAACATCACCCGTGTGAAACCAACCATCGATAATTGTTTGCGCATTTGCTTCAGGTTTCTCATAATATCCCCTAGTTACTTGTGGTCCTCTGCAGATTATTTCCCCTGGTTCTCCGATCTCAACTTGTTCACCTGTTTCTATATCAATAAGCTGTATATCAGTATCAGATACTGGTAATCCAACAGTTCCAATTTTTTTCTTCCCAAGATAAGGATTCATTGTAAGAATGGGTGAAGTCTCGGTCATGCCGTATACTTCTAAGACTTTATTTCCAGCTTCCATATTTTTTTCATAGTCGATAATGGCTTCTGCTGGAAATGGTGCTGCTCCTGATACATAAATCTTAACATTGTTAAATACTGATTTAGGAATCGTTTTTCTTTTTGGATTATTCATTATCATGAGATATAATGTTGGTACATTGCAAATAATAGTAGGTTTTTTATCAATCATTTCTATGATTAAATGATCAGTGTCTCTTGGATTTGCAATTAATACTTGTGGATTTGAAACCCAGACGGAAATCATACAAAATGCTAATCCCGCTAAATGAAAATAAGGGAATGCAGATAAAAATATATCCTTACCAACTTCTACCGGTACCCAATTACTTATTTGAGTTATGTTTGAAATTATATTAGCATGTGTGAGTTCCGTTCCTTTAGGATATCCAGTCGTCCCTCCAGTATATTGTAGAAGAGCCAAATCCTTATTTACGTCAATTGATACTTCTTTCACATTAATAGGTGTATTCATTACATCTTTAAATTGGATGACTTTCTTTCCTGGAAAAGGTTTCACTTTGCCTTTTGGAATCTTTTTTAATAATTTCCCAAGGAAGACCACAAATTTTGAAAGCCCCATATATTCTGAAATATTCATATGAATAATAATCTCGAGGTTTGGTACTTTACTCAGGATTTTCTCTAGCACTTTTTCATAAATTGCATCTAAAGTTACAATGACCCTTGCTTTACTATCATTTAATTGATAGACTATTTCCTTCTCACTCAAAAGGGGCGAACAACCTGAAGCCGCTCCACCAGCTAGTAACGTTCCGAAGTGTGCAATTAGATATTGAGGACAATTAGGTAAATTAATAGCAACAACATCACCTTTCTTTAATCCATTTTGTTGCAAAAAAGTAGCAAATTTGTGAACACACTCTCGAAGTTCTTTAAAAGTAATTTCTCTCTTCATGAACCAACATGCAGGCTGATCTGGGAATTTTGCCATTCCCTCATCAAAAATTTTGCCAAGACTTTCAGTGGAATATTCCAAACTTGGTTTGACTGTTTCATCGTAGCTTTTAATCCAAATTTTTTCATCATATATAGATGGAATTTCAATTCACCATAATTATAGATTTTTTATAATAAATAAGATAGATGTCTTATGAATATTTAAAATCATTCGTTAAATGGTTTAAAAATGATGAATTATCAAAACTTTAACCATTATTATTAAAAATTTCAAAAACTAAAATTAAGAAAAATGCAAATTATTTTACAAATAAATATATCCTAATACCTAAAAAACTTTTTTTAATATTTTTCTAATGATAATTAAAAAAGGGATTGAATGAAATTATTCTAATTGAATAGTTTTTGGATAAATTCGCCGATTTTGGCTATTGCTTCTTTTGTTTCGGTTAATTCTTGTAATCCGAAAACTTGGAACACATGTATCATATCATTCCACGTTTCTAAAGTTGCATTCACACCAGCTGCCTTAGCTCGGTCGACAAGGCGCTTGGAATCACTGAAGAGCATTTCATATGTACTTACTTGAAATAATAAAGGTGGTAAGCCTTTTAAATCTGCATATAGAGGAGAAATCAAAGGAACACTAGGATCTGCTCCTGCTAAGTATGCTGGGATCCACCAAAAAAGCCAGATATCTGCTAAAACTGGGTCCGTTTCGGCATTTTCAAAAAATAATTCATCGGAACCTGTATAATCGGTTGCTGACGAAAGATAAACAGCTCCAGCAGGTAAAGCTATTCCATCATTTCGTAATTTCACGAGTGTTGTGAGCGTCAAATTGCCCCCTGCTGAGTCTCTGGCGATAATAATATTCTCGGGTTTAATACCCACTGACAGAAGCCATTTATATGCAGCGGTGCAATCCTCCAGCTGGACAGGATACGGATATTCGGGCGCGAGTCGGTAATCCACACTCAGCACGCGCAGCTTTGTTGCCTGTCCTAAAGCAATAGTGAACAATCGATGACTATTCGGAGAGCCCAAAACCATACCCCCTCCGTGAATATATAATAATACTCGGTTTTCTCTTGCACTAGGGACTATCTGTCACTCTGCAGGAATGCCACCTGCATCGATTGGTTCCACCTTTATATCTTTGGGAATGGGGTACTTTTTTTGGTCGATATTCGCTATATATTCAAAGGAAAATCGGAATAACTTAGCTAAGAAAAGCATTTCTTCTTTCGTCAAGTAACCATATAAGTCTTCTATCTCTCCCTCTCTCTTAAAAAAAGCTCATTTGCATTCATTAATTTTTGTCATAGGGCTTGGAAATCGATTGATTAGTTCTCTTTGGCTTTAAGAAACTCAAAAATACCCTTCATTTGTTCCTTTTGAAGATCATCCATGAGTTTAAGCACATCGGGACGAATTTTTGATCTATTCAAAATTGTCATTTGTTATTCTAACTCCTCTATTTACATCTTGTAATTTCAAAGAAAAATTATGAAATATTCCAATAAAAATGTTGCTAAGTAATTTTTATTTGTAAATGCTTTCTTCTCTATATTAATGCTCATTTTCTTCGTAAGATTTCGCTGCTAAGCGATTAAGAAAGTTTCATGTAGAATTTTTTCTAATCATTATTTCATACTGCGACCTTTACACTTGCTATACTATGTTAAATTGATTATCTTTTTTTCCAAAATTGAACAAATTACTTAAAATTTAATAAATAGGAAATAAAGATACAGATAAAATAGAGTATTATAGACCTGTCTTAGCCAAACGAATTTAAATTCACCAAAATTATTGATTTTTTATAAAAATAAGAAAGATGTATTTTAAATATTTAAAATCATTCTTTAAATAGCTAAGAATTGAAAAAATGAATTAGAATTTAAATACTTGGCAAATAATAGATTTAATTTGAATAAAAAATTTTTTTTTTGAATATATTTATAAAATATTAATTAAAACCTGATAAATAGGTTTGCAGCAGTTCTATGACTAAAATCATCTTTATGTCTGCTTTTCCACCAATGATACATGGAATAGGATCTTATACCAAGTATTTACTCGATTCTTTGTATAAAAAAGGGTGTGATTGTGGAATAATAAGTTTTGATCCTTCTACTTGTGAATTTCCTATAATGAAGGAGAAAAAAGTAGAATGTGAATATCCAGTCCGATATACAATCCCCAGTTGTTATAATTATCATTTCAATCTGATTTTTGACAGTATAACTAACTTAGGTGGGTATGAGGATAACTACGTTTTTTGGATACAGCATGGTGGTAGTTTTTGGAGAAATCACACAAAATTCGTTAAAATGTTGAAATTTTTAAAGAAAAAGAAGGTAGAAAACATAATCGTTACACACCATACTCTCAATTTTCAAAGCCCCGAAACCAAATATGGTTTTAAAAAATGGCAATATAAATTACTTAAAAAAGAATTACCTTATATAGACGTGAATATGGTGTTCACAAATGGAGTTTATATGGCATTTACTAAAGCATTCCCTGAATATAAAAAAAGAATGGTTTTAATTAGACATGGTGTCCCAAAGTATCCTCGAATAAGTCAAGAGAATACCAAAAAAGAAATTTTAAGTTGGTTGGAGAGTGAAAAAGAATTAAACCAGGATTGGCAAAAAAGTGTAAAAGATTTTAATTCAAAACTTTTTGAAAAAAACACCATTATAATTGGTGATGTCGGCTTCATAGACGATAGAAAACTACCACAGACCATTTATCTTACTATGAAACTTCTTCAAAAAAGATTCCCCAACAAGAATATTATTGGCTTGTACATCGGAACTCTAAGTTTTAAAAGTTTAAAGAAAATCAGTTGCCTTCAAAGACTAAGAAATCTACACAGTCCTGAGAATAACTTCTACTTTTTTAAAACCTATGTGCCTGAGGAATTATTTGCAAAATCACTTAAAGCTTTAGATATAGTTCATATGTGGCAAGAAGACTGTAGGCAGAGTGGAAAACTTGCACACGCTCTTGGTATTAGTGCTATAGTTGTTGGTAGAGACATCGAGGGTGTAGGGGAAACTCTGAAAATGAGTGGTTATCCTGCACTCAACACTTATGAAGATTTTTTAGATGAAATAGAGCGGGTTATAGCCAATCCAGAGTCTAAAGATTTAATAGAGAAAAGCTCTAGCAAGTATGCTAGAACTTATAATTGGGAGAATCAGGCCTTAAAACACGTAGAACTTGTAGAATCTATGATTTTAGGAGAGGAACTACCCCTATTAGATGGATGGGAGTGATTTGATGAAATATGAATTGAGCGGTTTCCCCCTTAAAAGAAAAGAATTTGACGAAAAAATAAGTTATGCCGAAAAATATCTCTTCAGTTTGGGGTTAAACGATGTAGCAGAGGAGATTGGTAAAGAGAATGCAAAGTGGTTCATAGCCAATATACATTCTATTCAAGAAAAGTTGGGATACAAAAAACGAGCGATAGTCGTCGGTGCACCTGATTTCACTTTCCAACCATCTTCTAACAAATTTCGTAGAGGAATTCCTGAAGGAGCAAGGTTTATG
>JAHLWH010000054.1 GCA_019058015.1 Promethearchaeota archaeon
CAATGGGGGCGTGTATGTCCCAGTTTGAATTTCAAGCCGTTCATGGAAGTCATTTAGGAATTATTATTTATTTTAGTGGCTATTTGGTCGGCTATTATATACCAATGAAATTTTGTTTTGATGGCGGCACCAGTATTGGTAGGTGCAGGGGAGATTCTGGTTTTTAAACAATTGAATTTAAAATCCCATCTATCGGGAGTTTTTTTAGTTTCGTACCATTTGCCATTCTTGTAATTCCAATGATGTGAATTACCAATTTTCATACCAGAATAAATTTTATTATTATATGTTTTAAGAGAATTATACATTTTTTAAGACACCAATTTTTCTAAGTAATTCTTTATTTTTTTTCTATAACAATAATTTTTTCTAACTTATTGCGTCCCAAGATAATTTTTCTTAATATTGGTAATAGCCAATATGAAATTATCAAATATATATCATGAAGGTCTCCCAATTTTTCGTTAATAATACATCAAGTATTTGGCATTTTATTATATCGATTTTAAAAGCAATATTTTATAAAAAAAACCTTTTATGAATGTATTAATTTTATTTAATTAAAGGAAAACCAAAAAATTAATATATTTTAGAGTTGCATTATTAAAACGTTGGGGTTATTTTATCTATTTAAAGTTGTGTGTCTAAATTTTGGTTGATGAGAAAATCAAAAAAGATTTGATTGAGCAGTTCAAAAAAGGAACTTTTAATTTGGACAGAGATTTTAAAGATTACTTTAAGTTAAACAAAGAGTATTCAGAAACGGATCCTGATTTTATAGATTTTATTAAAGATATTCAGAAAATTTTTCAAGTTAAAATAAATGATGCTGATTTTAATTTTTGGTTGAATATTTCTAATGGTAAGATAGAATATGATTTCAATGTCCATCCAAATCCCGATGTAGTTATTCTCATGACTAAGAAAGTACTTACTGAAATTATATTAGGTAAAATTGACCCTGCAATTTCTTATATGGCAGGTAAAATAAATATAATTGGAAGCGTTTCAGATGCGCTTCTTCTCGGAAAACTGCTTAAATTTTCTGTTTCAAAAATGCTTGAATAATAAGAAATGATTTTTTAGAAAATTTTTTGCTTATTTCAATTTGAAATATAATTTTTTTAAGTTTTTCTTGTTTTTGAACCATGGTGGTATTAGTTGCATATCAGGGTGTTTTTTGGTATCATAGCTAAAACTCAACGGATGAATTAATTTATGAATATCTTGGGTTGCTCCTTCATTCTTTAATTTTCCAGACTTTGCTATAAAGAAATCCAATAAGTCCTTTTTAATTAATTTTTCCTTAATTTTTGATTCATTTTCGCTCATAGAATCTTCATTTTGTAAAAAATTATTTCTAAAAAAATATTAGATAATATTGTTTATAAAACTGTAAGGATTAAGTGTTTTTGTTAAATTAATAAAATATTATATATTACATCGAGATTTATAATAATATGTATTCTATAGGGACGTAGCTCAGCGGATAGAGCGGTGGCCTTCGGAGCCAAGGGTCGGGGGTTCAAATCCCTCCGTTCCTATTAGAATTTCAATAAAATATGTTTCTTTAGTTTGAAATAACACAGAAAAAAATAAGAAAAAACTCCCTTCAGATAAATAAATGCTATTAAATTTAAATTAATAAGATATGGCAATCAAAATTAAAGTCGAAATATTAACAGAAGGATTTTTTATTGGATTTTTATACATTAGTTATTAATATGATTCTTAGATAAATTAAATATATATAGGTAAAAAGAGAATAGAAGAATAGAGTTCATTATGAGTGTTGATCTTGATCTAATTATACAAAATATCACTAAAAAATTTTCAGGGATTTATTTTCTTCTTATCACTACTGAAAATGGAGTGGTGGAAAGATCATATATTAATGAGGATGAATTTAATCCGGCAAAAATCGCTATTAATATGTCTATGACGTATGAATCCTCGGAGGATATAACTTCTGAAATTGGGATTGAAAAACCGGATTTTTCTCTCATTCATAGTCAGAACTTTTATATTTTGAGTATGAAAATTTTGGAGCACTTGATTATTATATTATGTGATGATCAGATAAATATCTCTGATATTTTCACTACAGTTAATGATTCCATAGTTTCGTCTTCTTAAAATTAGTACAATTGACTTTTTTATTTTCTTCTTTTGTGAAAAAATACAATTTTATTTCAAAGGTTTCAAGGTCTGAAATTAATAAATAACAAGAAGCTTTAAAGATATTATAAAATTTTTTATAATATTAAAAAGGTTGTAGTATTATAATGGAAGGTATCGATTTTCCTCCCTATTTGATTGAAAAAATCTTTCCCCCGAAAGAATGCATTAAATTAGTAGATACTAATGATGATGGATTATCTGATTCTATTCAAATTCAAGCTATAAACTGGATTTTACCATTTACAATCCCTGAAACGATTGACTTAGGTGGTTTTAACTTAGAAACGACTGACTTGTCTGGTATGATACAAATTATAATCGATTCGGAACCTTTAGAAATCTATGATATGAAATATTTAAGAGAAAATGCAAGTTTTTATTTCAGGGGAAACAATTATACACTCAATTCCATTTTGGATGGAGCACTTGCGGGACAAACTGTTGCTGTAGGAGATAAATTAACAATTTTATTGAAATTAAAGGAAACAGACATGAAAAAGCTTGAAGAGAGTAAAGGAAAACATGAGATCGCCATAAATATAAAAAATCTCCCGACTTTAACTATAAAGTGTGAGTTATTTGAAAAAAACATGAATATAAAGTTTGATCCCAGTAAAACTTAGATGATTGAAAATATATAGAATAATGAAATTATTAAATTTATAACAATTCAAAAAAAAATAGATCAATATAATTAAGAATATTTTGATGTGATTTAATGAGTATTAAATGGGTTTCTATTGAAACTGATCCAAGTAAAAAACTCAAGGTTGAGGGTCGAATTTTATTAGATTTTCGAGAGAAAGTAAATGCCTTAGAGAAAGTGTTGACTTCAAATAATGCAGAATTAAATAAAATGAAAAATGAATTATCTGAAACAAAGGATAAATTATCATTGACTGAGAAAAACTTATCGGAAAGTAAAAAGAATCTAAGTGAGGCTAGTGATAAATTATTTTCGACAGAAGAGAGTTTAAATGAAGCCAATGGGAAATTAGAAACAACAGAAAAGAAATTAAAGGAAATAAGTGAGAAATATGAATCAACAGAAAAAAATTTAGCTTCCACTAATGAATGGTTAGCTTCCACTGAGCAAAGTTTACGTGAAGCAAATGAGAAAATAAATTCTTTTGAACAAGAATTAAATTCTATTAAGGATGATAAAGATACTGGAATTCACAAAATTTCTGAGCTTGAATCGACTTTAAAAGAAAGTAATACTAAAATTTCAGATTTAGAAGAACAATTATCTGAATCTAACAAAAAATTTAAGGAATTTGAAGGAAAAATCAATTTAGTTACTGATGCCGAGCGAATTATTTCGGCAAAGGAGGAGGAAATTGAAAATTTAAAACGTGAATTAGAAGAAAAAATTAATGATATAAAGGAACTCAACGATAAACTTCAATCTCTTGAAACTGAACTTTCAGATGAAGATAAATTTCCAAGCCTGTGTGCAAAAATTCAAAAACTTGCAGAATTGAAAGGCTTTATTACGGATAAGGATATTGAAGACCTCCTCAAAGAATTCTAAGAGCTGGCTAATCTTTTAAACTCTTATAATCAAATTTCTCTTTTTTCTTGGTATTATTAAATTTTTAATTATTACTTTTTGATTGAGAAATTAAGATAAAACATAATTGCTAATACTTAAAAGAGATAAAAAAAAATGATATATTTAACAATTAAATATATAATAATGTAAAATAGAAAGATAAATATACAAATAAATTTAGAATTCAATATTTTAGAGGTGTTAAATAATTAGCATCGATTGGTCAGATATTGAAGCAAATCCAAGTAAGAAAACAAAAGTTGAAGGGAGTTTGCTTTTGGATCTCCGAAAAAAAATAACTAATTTAGAAAATCAGCTAACTTCTTCTAAAGCAAGTTTAGAAAAAACAAGTGATGAATTAAATGAAACAAAATCGAAATTATTAGAGACTGAAACAAAATTATCAACAACTGAAAAGAGTTTAAATGAAGTCAATGAAAAATTAGTTGGTACTGAAAGGAATTTAAATGAGACAAAAGAAAAGTTGAATTCTACTGAAAAGAGACTAAGTGAAACTCAAGAAAAATTATCTTCCACAGAACAGCAATTGAGTGAAGCGTCTGAAAAGATTGATACTCTTGAACAAAACTTAAATGTAATTAAAGGAGAAAAGCAAGCTTTAGCCAATAAATCAACTGAACTTGAATCTACCTTAGAATCAACTAAATCAGTATTACATGACACAAGGAATAAAGATTTTGATTTGCAAAAGCAACTTGAAGTTTCAAAAATAAAAATTTCAGAATTAGAAGAACAATTACAGTTGACTTCTGGTAAATCATCTGATTTGGGGCAAAAAGTATTATCTAAAGAAAAAGAATTAGATGCAGTAAAATCCGAATTAGAAGAGAAATCAAATAAGGTAAATGAGCTTAACCATAAAATGAAAACATTAATGTCTGAATTATCTGTAGGAGAAACCCTACACAAAGTTCAGATCAGAATACAGGAAGTGGTTGACTCGAAAGGTTTCATAACAGACAAGGAAATTGAGAAATTAATTCGTGAGTTTAACGTATCGCTTTAATAATTTAATTTTAAAAATCTTATTTTGATTTTTTTCAGTAATTAATCTTTTATAGAAATTTGTTTAATATATTTTATAACGATTATAAAAAAAAATTGATAAAAATGAGTATTGAATGGCCTATTATTGAATCGGGTCCATCTAAAAAATATAAAATTGAGGGTCACGTTTTATTAGATTTACGAGAGAAAACGTATGACCTTGAAAAACAACTCTCTGCTGTTAAAATGGATTTTGAAAAGATTAAGAATGATTTAAATGAAACTAAAGAGAAATTATCATCGACTGAAAATAGTTTGAATACTCTTAAAGAAGAAAAAGATGATGCAAATAAGAAAATAACCGAACTTAAATCTGAGATACAATCGGCTAAATCAGATTTAAATGATGCTAATGCAAAAATTTCTAAATTGGAAGAGCAATTAAAAAAAGAATCTGAAAATACATCTGAATTGCATGAAAAGGCATCATCAAGATATCGAGAAATACAAAAATTAAAAGAAATTATAGATGAAAAATCAAATGAAGTTAATGAACTCAGACATAAAATTAAAACTCTGATGTCTGATCTGTCTGTCGGACATACTTATGAAGGTGTTCAAAAGAAAATCCAAGAAGTCGTTGACCATAAAGGCTTCATTACAGACCGAGAGATACAACAACTCTTCAAGGAGTTTGGTGTAGATCTCTAATTAATAAATATCAATAAAAAAAAAAAACTTTTTCTAAGTAATTTTTAAC
>JAHLWH010000055.1 GCA_019058015.1 Promethearchaeota archaeon
ATAATAAGAATTTCTCATTAATGCCAAAAAATCATAACTATCAGGATTTAGAAGTATTCCGGCAATTTTTTTCATCTCTTCAACAGATTGTTTATTAAGATCATAAGTTGAAAAATAATCGGCAATTTTATCTTTATATATATCATATAAATCTTTCTTATTTTCCTTTAAACGATTTAAAATATGTTCATTGGGTAATCTTGCCAATAAAATATCCTTAGTTAAAAACAAATATTCTCCTTGATTCTTGACGATTCCAGTTTCTTTGTCCTTTTCTCCTTTTATCCAATCACGTCGAATTAAATTTAATTCTAAGAATGGATCAAGCAATACATCTATATTTATATTCGGTTTCATTCTTTCTAAGATACCTTTTAATTCTTTTTTTGCGATTGGGCGTTCTCGTAATATCTCTAATATTTTTAATCTCTCATCACTGTGAAAAATTAAAGCTGCTTTCTGCAATTTATCTAATTGAGATAATCGATCAATTTGAAAAATAGTAAATTTTAATTCACTTTCTACTTTAGAGTGAATTTTCTCAAGCAGAGAAATTTGTTTTAAAGGATTAATATTTATTAACTTCTTGAAAATTAAAAGTAATCTTTTTGCCATTGTGTTAATTAAGTCTTGGAATATTTCTACCTCATCATCTAGTTCAAAAAATGAAATCGTAATATATTTTGAACCATCAGTTTCTTGTCTATAATATGATACTACTTGATAAGGGGTTTCCTTTAATCTTCCTGTATAAAAATTACTAAATGCGCCTTTATCTTTAAATATCCCAGTTGTATGCTGATAAAATATACCAAAAATATCGTTTACAGAAATTAATTCCGTATAATTGGATTCATTGAACTTTTTATTATGAAAAACAAATTTTACTGGTCTAAATTCTGGCTCAATTTCGCCCGACTCTTCTTGATTTAGATTAAATTGAAAATTTAATATGCCTTGGATCATTCAAAATCATTCCCGGAAAGATTATTTAATATTAATTTTAGTTTGCGCATTAGATTTATTATAATCTTATACTATAATTATTATATTCAATCTTCATTAATATATTGTTTCCTTATGTTATACTGATTAAATTTAACAACAATAATTAATTTTATTGGAAACACTTAAATTCTTTTTTGTGCTGTATCTGAGAGAAAAATAAAATCTATCAGCTAAAAATATTTTATTTATAGGATTAACCAAGGAAATTTATCTAGAATGCAAATTAATTTAAAGAATGCAAGTTTTTGCGTCCTAAGATTTAAGAGATGAGAAATTGATGGGATACTCGCTGATTTCAAATGCAAATAAAATGATGTAATAGAATGTTATTTTTAAAAAATTTCATTTATTAGCAAATTAGGAGAAATGTAAATATTCGTTCCAATTTTCTTTTTTTTATTTTAAATTTTAAAATGCAAAATTACACTGTTTTTAACTTGTTACTTAAATATTTGTGAATATATATATAGATAGAATAGATTAAAATTTCTTAAAATGCCTATAAAGAAAATAGAAGAAATCCCGATAAAAGGGTTAAGTAAGGAATTACAATTAATTATCTTTTTTTATGAAGAATATAAAAGTAATAATAAAAAAATTGCAGCTGATCAAATTTTTAAAAGGTTTCCACCTCCGGGAAGTGTTTCTTATAACTTAGATAAATTAACAAAACTTGAATTTTTAAAAAAAGAAATTCTAAATGGCACTTCGCAAAAGTTGGGACAACCGAAGGTTATATACAGTATAAATCCAGACCGTCTTCCTGATATTGAACAATATTTAAAAGATAATTTGTCCCTGCTTAAACCCTTATTTTCAATATTATTTACCGACTCGTCTGCTTCAGAATTGAAAGATAAAAACATTCTTAGACTTTTTGAAGATTTGAAATTTGAATTAAAATCATATTTAGAAGATCTAAAAATCAAAAATACTCCTAAACAAGTTAAGAAATTGTATGAGAAGATATATCACTTTTTTCTTGATAATTCTTGAATTTAAAGAAATTCTACTTCTATATGTAAGGTTAAATTTCAAAAATTTTTATTTTAAATTTTAAAATATAATCTTATTAAGTGCCAAATACGACTCTAAAGTTAAATTATTGCTGTTTATTAAACCTATGAAGAATCAAAAATTTTTTAATAAATTAACAAAAGAGTTTAAATATTAGATTGATATTAATAAAATTAAATAGAAAGTTATTAAAAAGGGAGATATCATGAAAATAAAGGTGAATTTATTTTGAGAAAAATATTTAAACAAAATTATAAAAAAATCTTAATTCTTAGCAGTTTAATGATTATATTATATCTAAATTTTATTACATTTGGTAATAAGAATAGGTATTTTAATAATTATATTGATGAGACAACTGAGATCATTCAAGATAATAACATTAGGTCTCACGGTCTTGTTTATGATTATTATACACAAGAATGGCTTACTAATGGGAATTTTACCGGTGGAACTGATCCATGGTATAGTACCACCGAGGGAGATTTAAATGATGTGAATGCAACTTCAAGTCCAGGTGCAGCAAATTATGAGATTTTAGGAGACAATGGTTCCATAACATTAATATCGGATCCTCCTTCATCCGCTAACTGGACAATATTGGAAAATCCAGAACATCCTGCTATGCCAGAATGGCCATGGGATTCCCCAAGTCCTTCGTATGGAATTGATGCCGCTGGATGCTGGGCCAATCATAGTTGGCGAGAAGGTCCAAAACAATCTCCTAGTGTTCATTGGGTTAGAAATGTTTCAATGCCAGTTAATATGTCAGATTATAATATTACTTCTGCAAAATCAAGCACAATTGTTAATGCTACTGTGGATTCAAATATAGATGTTGAAACAGATTCGCCACCTCAAGGAGTAGAATTCGATTATGTAAAATTTTATGTGAAAATCGGGAAGATTAGCGATTTAAATAGAACTGATTATTTTACAATCGCCTCTTATAAAACTACGACTTTAGGACAAGATAGTCCTTCCATATTAACATTAGCTAATACATTTTTAAAAGAAATTGCAGAAGAAACTATGATCTTTTATTTAACATCAGTATTATCAGAAGACCACCAGAACTTTACCATAATATTAGGAATGGATATTTTCTGTGAAGATAGTCGAAGCACAGATTATGATTATTGGGATATGCTTCGTATAAAATATTTCAACCTCTCAATATCATACGAGAAAAAGATTAACCAATTTACATCAGTTTCTTGGAATCAAATTGGAAATAAAATTTCTGGTGATGACGTTGATATTGAAAACGCAACTCTTAATTTTAAATATAAAATTGATCAAAACTGGACTGAATCCTCACCAAATTCCGAAATCAGAATTTTTATTACTAATAGAAGTTATGCGGAAACTATTAAATTAAGTACAGCCAACATTTCCTTCCAAGACGCGAAATTAGGAGGATTTGATATTACTTCTTTAATTTTAAAAGATGAAAATATCTCTGTTACAATTCAAGTATATCTTGCAGATACTTTCGGATTAGATCAGTTAATTAACGTTTCAATCGATAATGTTTCTCTTAAAATTACATATTCTATAACAACGGTCGAAATCGAAACAGATTTTGAGTTATTTTTAGATAACCAAGATAAAACTTTAAGTAAATCTATTGTAGTCTTTCTAGGTGATAATGTAAATGTTAGTTTTAAATATACCAATAAATCAGGAGAGTTTATTCCAAATGCTACAGTGAAAATAACAGGTACAAATGGTCCTAAAAGTTTAACAGAAAATGACATTCTAGAATATTATAATATAACTGTAGATACAAAATTTTTTCAGATTGGAGATAATTTTCTAACACTCTATACAGAGAAAAATGACTATACAAAGTACTATGAAGATATAAGCATTATAATAAACATTATTTGTAGCGAAATTGAGACAAATTTAGACGAAATTTATTTAAATCAAGAAAATACTACAATAATCTCATTTCCTTACGGCGAGCTATTAAATATCACAGCAGTATATAAAGAAGAAATAACAGGAGAATTTATTCCAGATGCGACAGTTAAATTATTAAACGGAACGAAAGAGTTAGGGAATTTTGCAAAACATCCTGACTTTAATCAATACAACCTTACAATAAACACCACTATCCTAGGAGCTGAAGCAAATACTTATACAATATTTGCAAAACGAGATAATTATTCAGCTGCTATAGAGAGTATAATAACCATAATTCAAAGACAAACAACTCTAAATTTAACGATTAATAGTACTCAAATAAACAATTATGATACTTATGAACTTCAAGTAAATGAGTCAATAAATCTCGTAGTTAAATATTTTGATTATTTTACAGGGGATCATATTGATGGCGCAACGGTTGAATTAAGCGGTGCTGGATTATCCGAATATTTATGGGAAAATATTATTTTAAAAGAATTTAATATAACACTATTTTCAGAGAACTTAACTAAAGGATTTAACTTTTTAACAATTATTGCCCAAAAGGAAAATACTATGCCTCAAGCCATCTCATTTTCGATTAATTTAATTGAGAGAAAAACAAATTTAATGTTATTCATTAATGATACTGATATAACTACTACAAAAACTTACGTGCTTCAAATAGGGGAAACCATAAACATTATGGTGAATTATACAGACAATCAAACTGGAAATTTTATTGATTTAGCAACTGTAGAAATAACAGGAGGAGGTATTTCGGCTAGTATGATAGAATATAGTAATTGTTATGTGATCTCTATAGGCGCTGAAAATTTTATTCAGTCAATTAATTTTTTAACAATTATTACAGAAAAGAAAAATTATCAACCTCAACCTATTGAGTTTAGAATTGATGTTATTGAAAGACAAACATATGTAAGTTTCTTCTTGAATCAGATAAATAAAACGCTTGATAAAACAATGGAACTTCCAATAGGTGAAGATTTAAACATTACCTTTAAATATTTTGACGCTAAAACGGGAGAGTATATCAATAATGCAACAGTGCAATTAATAGGAACGGATATTGTATTGAATTTAACAGAATATCCTCAATTACAACATTATTCACTACAAATAAATACACAAGATTTAGGTTTTGGAGTTAAATTTTTAACTCTAGTTGCCGGAAAAACAAATTATCAACCCTCATCAGATGCTCTGAAGATAACAGTTAGACAAATAAAAACAAATATTTCCGTAATATCTGGAGAAGTTGTGAATATAGGAGTTGGTGGGGCTCATCTCCTGAATATTACTGTATATGATATAGATAATGGTGTATTCTTAACCAATGCTACTGTCAGGTTCTCGGGCGATTTAGGACAAGGAATTCTTATTGAAGATCCAAATAATCCGGGGACCTATCAAGCATATTTTGAAAATGTAGGGCTTGGGACTTATAGAATTATTATAACTGCTACTGAAAGCAGTGGTTATTATTTATTTGAAGATAAAGAAGTTACATTGAGTGCAACTATATCTGAAGGAGAAGTCATGTTAATTTGGGGTAGTTTGATAGCATCTATCGTTGCTGCTATTACGATAGGAGGCTATTTCATTGCATATCAGAAAATATTTAAGTATCCAAAACCTGTTAGGAAGACTCGTAAATTCAAAAGAACTTTAAAGAGGAAATCAGCCCCATCAGTAGAAATTACTAGCCGTGATGATGCGTTTAAATCTTTACATAAAGAGGGCTTGGGAAAAGTATCTAGATTAAAACCTGGTAAAGCGGAAGATAAACTTGCATCAATCGATATAAAATCTGAAGCTAAGTTTGAAGAAAAGCCCCCAATTCCTGAAAAAAAACCTGAAGTTAAACCCAAAGAAAAGCCAAAATCTACTGAAAAAATAGATAAAAAGAAAACAAAAGTAAAATTGTCTAAAGACAAAACCAAAGAAAAAGAACAGTCTACTGAGACTTAATATAAATTAATTTTAATGTCTTCTTTCTTCCTTTTTTCTTCTTTATCTTAAAATTTTTAGAAAAGTTTTATGTTAGTAATCATAGATTTTTATTTTAAAATTTAAAATATATTCTTCTTAGATTTTGAGTAAAACTCCTATATATTTTAACTGATCTTAAAATAATAATACAATAGAATTTAAATATTAAATTTGATATAAATTAATTTGACTCTCTATAATCTAGAAATGAATTTTTTAAAAAGAATAAAGTGAATTTATTTTGAAAAAAATTAAAAAATGTAAGAATAATAAAATATTAATTCTTGTTAGTCTAATAATTGTATTTTCTCTCAGTTTCGTAATACCTAGCGTTAATATAAATAATAATGCGTATTTTGATAATATTGACGATAAAATCGAAACTGATACTCAGAATAATGATTTAAGGTCTCAAAGCTTAACCATCGAGAATGATTACACCGGTATTGGAGCAGCGTGGAATCTAACCCATTATGCAAACAGAACAGATACAGATTTGGAAGTAATTTTTGGGAATGATTCTTATTATATTGTAGAAATACCATTAATCACTGATTGGCAGGCGTATAAATTAAACGCAACTATAAAG
>JAHLWH010000056.1 GCA_019058015.1 Promethearchaeota archaeon
ATAATTAAGATTGTAATGAATAGTGCGAGGATATTAATCCCTGTAATAGAATCAAAAAGAGATATTATTATTAAAGCGAGTCCAGATATCAGTAAGATCATAGCTGTTTGATGCCAAGAGATATGAAAACCCACTTTTGTCACTTCAGACAAATTAGATTTCTTCACATCTGTAAAAATAAATTTTTTTCCCCAAAAAGTATGAGCTCCAGATAAAAAAATCGATAATATGCCTCCAATTAGATAAAATAGATTCATAATTTATATTCCTTCTATTTTCAAATTAAAATTTTATAAAGTATTCTATTAAAATAACATAATCAATAATAATTCTCTATTGATTTATTAATTTAGGTTATCAAAATTATTAAAAATGTTAAGAAATGTTAGCAGTTTTTAATAAAAATTGTTCATGCGAAGTTTGGAACAAATCCCTTATTCGCACAGGCTGAAACCAGCAGCTTCTATCGGATAGATTTTGAATAAAATCATCTCCGACTACTTTTCTGAGGATATTTAATGCTCCATTTACGTCTGCATTGAGAAGGTAATTCGAGCCTCTAAATAATCCTCGTTTTATCCGTTTACCAACATAATTTTTATGCTTCTGAATCGGTTCTAAATCCAATGAGCTACATTTTGAAGTGTAAGACTCATTGACTTCATGAATTTGAATTCCTACAAGCTGAGTTTTATAAGTTATCATTTGTTTAAGCCTTTGAATGGGGATAGACACGAAATTCTGGTTATTTCGTTTGCCCATTCTGATATTCTGTTTTATATTTTCCAATTTACCTAAACAAATGTGTCCTATTTGGTTTTTTAAGCAATATCCTACAAGTAAATGAGCTGTATTATGTAAATAGTCAGTAATAACTGAATTTCGATTAATAGTAATATTTTCAAGTCTTTTTGTCCACTTTAGGTTCTGTTTGTCTTTGATAGAATAGAGCCTTGCTTTACGTTTATTCCATTGCCGATTTATAGATTTTAAAATTCTACCTGAAATGATAATTGGCTTTAAATTTCTGTTTTCTACTGTAGTTATTAAATTATTCAATCCAAAATCGATTGATAGATATCTCTTTGAATCCAACTTTGATTTCTTTACGTCTTTTTTATATACTATTTCGATTTCATAGAAGTTCTTTCTTGGTAAGACCCTTATTTGTTGATAGTGTTCAAAATTCCTATTTTTATAGTGAGGGATAGATATTTCTATTGGAATCTTAAATTTAGAATATGTTTCTTTAAACAGTTTAGACATCATAAGAATGATTCTATTGTTTTTAATCTTGCTATTCTGGTTGGTGAATATTAGAAGATTACTACAGGGTTTCTTATATTTAGGTGGTCTCGGTCTTCCATTGAACTTTTTTCGATTTTCTTTCCATTCTTTTATCGCATTGAAGAAACTTTTCCAATTCTTATCTAAAGTTTTAAGAATCTGTTGAGAGGTTTGGGCTTTCAATAATTTATAATGAGTAGAATATTTTAAAATGAAATTTAAATCTTCATATCGTAGCCAATTCTCTAGATTAAAAAAATCTTGCCTAACATACCAATTTGCTTGATTATAAAGTTTCTTAGAAATGGAGCAAAGCAAATCCAGATGCTCAGTCTTAGGGTTCCTGAATTTATACGCTAATTTCATCTTTAAATTCACTTTTCTTTTTTATTATAAATTCTTTTCGTCTCCGTGAATACATTGACATCGCATAGCAATGCAATAATGATTTAATTTCCTGAAATATCTCCTGTTCCGTGGAAATGTATTCTAAATCATTGATAACGATTATCTTTGTTCCAAATTCATTAAATAATTTCTGAAATAGCTTAAACCCAATACGACTTAATCTGTCTTTATGAGAAATAATTACTAAATTAATCTTATCATTAATTATTTCTTTAATCAAAAAGAGAAGATATTTTCTTTCTAATTTCATACCAGAAGCGATATCTTCATAGATTCCATTAATTACTATACCATTTTGAAAACAATAACTCTTTAATGATTGAATTTGGGGTTCTAAATCTTTTTTTTGTTTTCTTGTTGAAACCCTTGCATACAATATATTCTTTCGTGGAATGTCTTTATTCATAAAATCATATACAATTTTTTCATCATAATCATAACTCCCATTTGGAAACTTAATCACATTAATGATTCCTTGTTTTACATAATTTGTTAAGGTTGGTCGTGAAACTCTCAACAGATTTAAGACTTCACACGCTTTCATATAATAATTTGAATATTTTTTAATAAAAAAATTAAATGAGTGTACTGATTTTTAATAAAAAGGAGGATGATATCTTTTCAAAATGTCTTTTACTTCATCTTTTAAATTGTACATATCGTGCAAAAATAATCTCATACTTTTCACATATTTGTTCTTACATAAAAAAAAGGTGGGATATAGGGCTCATCTTCCCGCTCCAGAGGTACAGAATTTAAAGTTAGTTTTTATTACTTACGCGGTGGTCTTCCTATATCCCTTTTTCATATAGGTATGTGTGATTACACGCATACTTTCTGTTAGTATTCTTTGATGCCAGCAATGTTTTTTTTCAATATAATTAAGTAGGGAATATGGGAATTGCTTTTAAACCCATATTTTCATCTAGATCGAACATAATATTCATGTTTTGCACGGCTTGTCCTGCGGCTCCTTTGATTAGGTTGTCAATTGCTCCAACAATTATTATCCTGCCAGTTCTATTTTCAATTGTAAATCCAATATCACAATAATTTGAACCCTTTACAAATTTAGTCTCTGGAAATACTCCTTTTTTCGTTAGACGAATAAAATATTCATAAAAATAATAGTTTTCATAAATCTCCTTTATCTCTTCATAGTCAAAATTATTTTTAAGTTTCCCATAACATGTCGTTAAAATTCCACGATTCACAGGGATCAAATGAGGAAAAAAAGTAATAATAATATCAGTTCCACTCAATTCACTCAATTGTTGCTCTATTTCCGGTGTATGACGATGTGAGGTAATTTTATATGCTTTAATTGATTCATTACATTCTCCAAAAAGGAATTCTAGATTTAAAGTACGTCCTGCCCCTGTAATACCTGATTTTGCATCAATAATAATGCTGTTTTCCTTTATAATACCCTCTGCCAATAGAGGTAATAAACATAATATAGTACATGTTGAATAACATCCTGGATTGGCAATTAGGGTTGATTTTTTAATACTTTCTCTTTTTAATTCACATAGACCATAAACTGCCTTATTCAAAAGATCTCTATTATGATGTTCAGTTTTATACCATTTTTTATAGACTTCTTTACTGTTTAACCGAAAATCTGCACTAAGATCAATTATTTTTACTTTTTCTAAAATACTTTCCGTTATAAGTATAGACGAAATTCCATGGGGGAGCGCCAAAAAGATTACATCAACTTCTTTCGCCATAGATTCAATAGTATTTCCAACACATTTAATTTCACAAATTTTTTTGAAATTCTCAAATATCGAATCATATTTACATCTAATATGATTTTGTGATGCTAATAATTTTAATTCTACTTTTGGGTGTTGCAATAGTATTCTAACTAATTCTGACCCAACATATCCGGTTGCTCCCATAATACCTACTCTAATCATATATATAAACCATTTAAAATAATTATCATAAAAAATAATCTTGCTGAAGATAAGAAGGATAAAATTACTTCAATACTATTATTAATATGAAAATTTTAATAGTGTGTAACAAATTTCGGAGTATGTGGTGTTCTAGTCAATATTGATTTCGGATTTCCATAATAAATTTGTTTAATAATTGAAATCATGATCTTAAACACCAACTTATTAATTAAAAAAGAATTCATAGTATATTAACTTTTCCCATTTCTTTCCCACAAATTCCTTAAAAAAGAATACTCAAATGATAATTAAAAGTTAAAAAAGAATATAATGTAAGAAAAAAAATCTATTAATATTAAATTCTTATAAGAAAGCATCTAATGAAAGCTGTTTTTTTCATAAAATCCGAAACTATTAATCTTAGTAATTATACGCTTAAAGACCCAATAGGTTCTACCGGTCGTTTAGATGTAATTACTCGGTGTGCTTTAGCTGTTTTATTGAATAATTTTAAGCTTGAACAAAATATTGAATTTTGGGCATTTTTGGACAATTATGGTACCTATATCTTTAAATCCGAATTATTTCAGCAAGAAATTTTCCCAATAAGCGAATTAAGATTTATGGATTATTTTGTGGAGATAATCCAAGGCCTAGATAATGAAAATAATACTAAAAATCCTTTAAATAAAGTAATCATCTCCGGTATTGATATTTTCGATGCTATTGAAAAATTAAGAAAAAAAGGATTCCAAGGTTATATATTACATGAAGAAGGTACAGAATTCTCCCAAGAGAAATTCGAGAAAGATAAAAAATATTTTTTTATCATTGGGAACCAATTAGGAAATTTCCTTGATTCAAAGGAATTAAAAAATACTGGAATTCCACGTGTGAGTTTAGGGACACCTCAATCATATTTAGCATCTTCGGTAATAAAATTAATCAAGCTCCAAATTATTGATTCTTTTACTAATATTAAAAATCTTAAATAAACTTAAAATAAAACCTAATCCATACCATATATATATATAAATCATTTTTGGAATCTAATAATGGTTCTCAATAAATACAGACAAAATGCTCAAAATATAATAGAAAAACGTGTAAATTTTTTTATTAAACACAATATTTCCCCAAATATATTATCATATATGGGTTTATGTTTATCCTTAGGATGTGCCATTTTTCTCGGATTTGATTTTTTACATCTATCATTATGGCTTGCGTGGATCCCTCCTTTATTACTATTTCTCTCTGGCTCCTTTGATGTCTTTGATGGTGCAGTTGCTCGAAAAACTAATTCTGCTTCACAATTCGGTGCATTTTTGGATTCCAATTTAGACAGATTAGCTGATGCAATAATTTTTTTAGGATTTATTTACGGTGGTTATATTGACTACCTTACGGGATTTATTTGTTTTTTCCTGAGTTTAATGATTAGTTATATTCGTAGCCGAGCTGAAAATGAGGGCGTGGAAATGCAAGGAGTTGGATTTTTAGAGCGAGCCGAGCGAATGCTTTTATTATTTGTTGGTATGATTATTGAAGCATGGGTTTATTTCTTTACTAATGCGGAGAATTCATTATTCTTTTTTATTTTTATCTGGACTTTCATTCTATTATTAACAATAACGGTATTCCAAAGACTCTTATTTGCATTTAAAGAATTAAAAAAAATGGAAAATCCCTAATAATAAGTAAAAAATTTTCGTTTCCATTTAATAAAATTATTATATTTATTCATATTTTTTATCTTAATAAAAGAGATATTTAAAGAGAAATAAGAGAACAAGAGAAAAAAAAATTGCCAAAAAAACGAAAAAGCGGGGGAAAATCAGCCTCCCACAAAGGACAGAGCACTACAGTGCAGTGTGCAAACTGTGGCAGATTTGTTCCTAGAAGTAAAGCGAAACAAGTTACAAAACGTGTGTCTTTAGTAGATGGTCGTATATATAAAGAGCTTAGAGATGCGGGTGCTATAATCCAACGTCCAACGCAGAGAGTTTATTATTGTATTTCATGTGCAATTCATAAACATAAAATCTCACAGCGTGACAAATCAACTAGAAAAACTTAGCACTCTCTTTTAAGATATCCCTCTTAAGTGCCTTTTTCCGACATTTGATTCCAAAATTCTTTCTCAATTTCGACCATTTTTTTTATCACTTAATTAAAAAAACTTCAATCACCATTTATTTTATTAAAGATTTCATACTTATTCTTCAAATAAATAGAATTTAAGTGATAAAAGGAATTAAATATTCATCTGTTTAAAAAAGATCGGGAGATTGTATATTACATCAATATATTTTTTATTCTTAATTTCAATGATAGCGCGAATTAGATATTCCTGCTTTAATTCTGTATTTGGAGTGTAAATCCGAACTTTTGCATTTGTATTTAATTTCAATGAATAATTTTCGGCGACGCCAGAAAGTTCATAATCTCCAAAAATTAAAAAACCTAACAGTCCTAATTCAGTATGAAGTGCAACGAATAACGTTTTTTCATTAGCTAAAGGCTGTATTTTAATAACTTCGAAGTAATCTTTTAATTTTTTATTAAGATTTTGATATGCTACAACCCGTTTTCCTGTAAGGAATTGAAATTTAGTGTAATATAATTTATGAAAATCATGGTATTGTCTGATTTGTTCATTATATTTATCAACATTTTTCAATTTGTAGGCTTTTTGAAATAAAAGATCTACATTTATATCCTCCATGGTATACCCACTTAAAATCGTAGCAATATACGCCCTTTTTAATTTATCAAGAAGTGTAGGTATTTTATATTCAAAATTTCCATCGATTGCCATTTCTAGAGATTCATTATAAAGGGAAGCAGAAATTTGAGAGTGCCCCAATGCTAAAAAATAATCTCCTAATTCACTAAATACAATCATTGCTTCTTCTAAATATTTTTCTGTATCATAATTAGAGAGTTCTTCAATTATTGAGATTGCTTGCTCTTTATTCTCTTGAGTTCCCATGAATAAAGCTAAAGCTTTTCCAATAGTACATTTCAAAATTAGTTTTCTTTCATTATAAACTTCAGCAAGCTGGCTTGTAAAATCATATTGTTTGATAGCTGAAGTGTAAAAACCATGAAATATTCTAATAAGCGCCTTAAGATAATTTATTGTTAAACCAGTTCTCCAATTATGGATAATTGTTGAAAATAAGGCAGTTCTATCAAAAGCTTCCAATGCAGAATTAACTTTTCCGATTTTAATTAATAGAAACCCACGTAAAAACTCCATTTTTGATAATTCTGAGCATATTAATTGATTTATAATATCATAATTTCTTCCAGAAGTCTTTCCATGGGCAAGTTGTAATAGAGAAGTTAAAAATGAACTACCTTTTTTTAGATTTTTAACAGAATCTTTAATATTTTCATCGATTAGTGAGTTTTTTGAGGAAATTAGATAACTTCGAGCAATCCTCAAATTTTCTAAAAAATTTAAGATCCCTTCAATTTTTTTTTCCTCACTTCTCGGTAAATCATGCCCTTGAATAAACTTCTCGCTAATTTCGCATTCTTCCTTTATTGAAGCATCCATAGGCGTTAGAGGAATTCCCTGATCTTCTGAAATTGAGTCTTTTGTTATAATGGAATTTTCTGTTACTGAAACCGCTCTCTCTATGAGCCAAGTGATTTTCTCCTCTGCGAGATATACTTTTGAGCGCAATATCAAATAGGATAACGTATAATTAAGGCTTTTCCGCCAAATATTTTTAAAATATATTTTTAGCGATGGGTTTGAAACTGTTCTTTGGATTTGCAATAAAAAACCCGATAGTGACAGAACATTTATTTTACTTTTATAAAGTAGATTAATCTCTCGCACTAACTTAAAATCATCGGTTACAATTGTAATTTTCGCCGAATTATCAATTTCAGATAACATATCTGCTAATGCTATTAACGATAAATCCGGATCTTGAGCAGGAAATCTAATTTTACGTCTCTTTAAAGCGTCTTTTATTAGCTTTATATTTGCATCAGATATTTGTTTTACATGAATAAAACTCTGAAATTTCTCTCGAAAACTAGCATTTACTCCTTTTATTTCAAAAAATACCTTTTCACTGATAAAAAATTCAAGACCAAGAAGTTTTCCTGCAGTTTCTAAATTTTCGAGTATTTTTTTAGCACGTATTTCATTCATGCAGATGAAGAAATTTGCATCGAAAATTGTGATTTGTCTAGTCATTAAAATATAATTATTAAAAAAAAATATTATATTTATTGAAAAATACTTAAATTTTCAACGGCGTAAAAGGATTTTTTAATTATGATGGTTTTTTATATTTTCGACAAAAAGGCATCTAAATTGTCTTTAGACCCCTTTTTTCTAGTTTTAGAATTTTTTAATCGATGCAATTTATAATTATTTTGTTCGTTAAGCTTTTTCAATGTATCAAAACCTCTTAATCTAGTTAATTCAATAATTTCCTTAAATTTCTTCCGATTGTCATTACTTAAATTTAACAAATCGGCAAAAAGATCCCATTTAATAATTCGAATATTTTCGGGATATTTAATCCCTTTGTCTTTAGGGAGTTTTTTAACTCGACCAATCCAATGATGATACCAATATATTCCGACAATAAATAACATAATTTTGGAATGTTGATATTTCTCAATTTTATCCATGATGGTGTTTTTTTTTAGTGAACTGGTATAATCAAAAAACACTACTTTAATGTGGTCTAATTTTTTAGGATCAATTTTTAACTCTTCAGCAATTCTATCTTTTAGAAGCTTTTGCAGATATTTTTTATCATTTTTAAATGCATTATCGCAACGTTTTTGATTACTAGGATAAATTTGGGGCTCTGAAAAAAGTATTGGAACATCCGGAGATTTTTTTCTTTTTTCATCTAAATCTTGTGTGACTATTTTTTCAATTAATTTATGATTCACCTGCCCTATTATCTTTGATATATCCTCTTGGAATAATTTATTGAATTCTTCTTCTTCCAAGTTGTCTTGTAATATAACTCTGGCAGTACTCCATGCTACTCTCCATGTTTCTGCAATCTTAGTTATAGTGTCAAGATCTTTGGAGCGACCAGCTTTTATTATGCCTTCTCGTTGCTCATCGGATACCCAATCTGCAGGCTCTGGAAATTTCTTATGATATACTTTATCTCCCAAGTCATTTTGTATAATATCTATGGCTGTCCCAATTGCTACTCCAAATTCAGATGCAATCATACGAATAGAGTCAGGGTCTTCGGAGTGACCGGCTTTTATTATGCCTTTTCGTTGCTCATCGGATATTTCTCTATGAAATTTCGTATGATATTCTTTCTCTCCCAAGTCCTTAATTATTATCTTTCTAACAGTACCAACTGCTACTCCAAATTCATCTGCAATATTATCTAAAGAATCTGGATTTTTGGAGCGACCAGCTTTTATTATCCCCTCTCGTTGCTCATCGGATACCCAATCATCAGGACTTGGAAACCTCTTTTCATATTCTTTTTGTGTTAAAATTTTATGACAGATAGTTGTTAATGAACCTCTGCCTATTTTAAAATTCATTTCTTTTAATTTTCTATAAATTTTTTGCTTTGAAAACTTAGTATATTTGATGTAATGTTCAAGAAGATTATCTATATTTTTATTTTCATTGAATTCATCTATTCTTTTTACTAAATTATTTTTCTCTTCTTTAGTTAGCGCATCATTTTCTTCACTTTTAATAAATTTAATAAATTTCTTAGTAAAATGAGTACCCTTATAGACAATACCACCATCATATTTTTTTATTAATTCTTTCAATTTCGGATCTTTTAAAATCTTAAATTCTTCTATAGCTTTATCAATAAGATCTTCCAAATCTTTTGATTTTGTATCTTTATTTAAATTCTTTGAGTCTATTCCTGAATCTTTAATATCATTGTTGTTATGACTTTCTTCATCCCGCTCTGAAGTTGGTTCCGATTCTTTAGCATCTTCTTGGTCTTCTTTCTGTTCTATGAAAGTTGTGGAAAATGTGGGAGCTATAATTTTTTGGCCTCTCTTGATTCCGATTTGTTTCCATTTCTTATAATATTTTTTCTCTCCCAAGTAATTTTTTATAATATCACTAACTTTACCACTTTCTACTTTCCACTTAGCTGCGATCTTATATACGGGAATAACTTTTTCAGAACGGGCGTCTTCTATTATACCTTTTCGTTGCTCATCGGATACCCGATCTTTAGGCATTAAAAACCTTTTTTCATATTCTTTCAGTGTTAAAATCTTATGTAATTTATATGTTAATGCAAGTTTGGTTATTTTAAAATTCATTTCTTCTAATTTTCTACGAATTTTTTCCTTTGAAAAAAAAGTGTATTTGATGTAATGTTCAAGAAGATTATCTATATTTTTATTTTCATTGAATTCATCTATTCTTTTTACTAAATTATTTTTCTCTTTTATAGTCTGTCCATCATTTTCTTCACTTTTAATAAATTTAATAAATTTCTTAGTAAAATGAGTACCCTTATAAGCGAGACCATCATATTTTTTAATTAATTCTTTCAATTTTGGATCTTTGAAAATCTTAAATTCTTTTATAGCTTTATCAATAAGATCTTCCAAATCTTCTAATTCTTCTCCTTCTAATTTTACCTCTTCTTCTGTTTTTTTATTTAAATTCTCCGAATCTTTTTCTGAATCTTTAATATCATTGTTGTTATGACTTTCCTCATTTCGCTCTGAAGTTGGTTCCGATTCTTTATCATCTTCTTGATTATTTTCCTGAACTGTGGAGGTCGTGGAGGATGTGGTAGCTGTAATTTTTTTATTATCTTTTTTATTTTCCTTTCCTTTTAACGATAGTTCTTGTTCTGGTTCATCTTTTTGGATATCTTGTTCTTTATCCTCAACCTGACCCCTAAATTCCCTCTTCAACCTTTCATTCAAATTCTTTCTTTGATCAATAAACCCCCCAAACTCTCTCCTCAACCTCTGCTTTAAATTGAGTGTTTGATCAGTAAAACCCGTTCTTTTATAATCCATTTCCATTTGGTTTTCTTTCTCTTGTTCTGATGTTTGTTCCTCTTCTTTAGTATCTTTTTGATTTTCTTTCTGATCTGTGGAAGTTGTGGAAGATGTGGTAGCCGTAATTTCTTTACTTTCTTCTCCACTTTCTTTTCCTATTAACGATAATTCTTGTTCTGATGTATCTTGATTATTTTTATCTATACTTAAATCATAATTAATCTCATTTTCATTCCCCTCTTCATATAAGTTTTCTATTTGAGGTTCTCTAATATAGTCCTGTCCAAGAGTCTTGGTATGCACATTAGTGATATCTATCGTCATAGGTTCAATAACATTTGAAATTTCCAAAGAGTCATCTTCTAAATTATATTGAGTATTTGAGAGATCTACAAATTCATTTAAGAACATATCTTTAATATTCCAAGATTCATTATCTAACTCCATTAATTCCTCTTTTATTTCTTCTCTTGCTATGTCTTGAGTAATTTTACTATCTTGAAAATCGCTTGAGGATATATCTTTTATTTCCAATAATTCTCCATCTAATTCAGATAACTCAACTTCTAACAACTCTTGAATAATCGGAGCTTCTTGAAATTCGCTTGAGATTATATCATCTAATTCTGATAATTCATCTTCTAACATATCTTGAATAACTGGAGTTTCTTTCAATTCATATGAAGATATATCTTCCAATTCAGATAATTCTCCATCCACTTCTGATAACTCATCTTTTAATACGTCTTGAATAACTGGAACTTCTTGAAATTCACTTGAACATATGTCATCCATTTCCGGTAAGGCTGCGTCCAATCCAGATAACGCATCTCTTGCTATCTCTTGAACATCTGAAT
>JAHLWH010000057.1 GCA_019058015.1 Promethearchaeota archaeon
ACTTGGGGCGATGCTAATAGTGGTGGGACATTTGGTCCTGAAATTAAAAAATGTGGGTATGATGCAATTTTATTTAAAGGAATTGCTGAAAAGCCCATATATATTACAATAATTGGTGATGATAAACAAATTCATGATGCATCAGATATTTGGGGTAAAGATGTTATTGAAGCTGAAGAAAAATTAAAAAAGAAATATGGTAAATATATTAAAACAGCTGGAATAGGACAAGCTGGAGAGAAACTTTCTCTAATTTCAGGAATTGTCAATGATAAAGGTCGTATTGCCGCAAGATCCGGAATCGGCGCAATAATGGGTTCAAAAAAGCTTAAAATGCTTGTTCTAAAAGGAGATAAACAAATACAATTAGCCAACAAAGAAGATTTAGTAAGAGTTGTTTCTGAATATAATAGTAAAAAAAAGACAGAACCAGGAAAATTCATGAAAGCAATACTTAAAATGGCACCTGGAATGCCAAAATTATTAAGACGGTTTAATATATCCTTAAAGGGACCTCCAAAAATGATAACTCAAGTTTATCATATTTTCGGTACAAGTGCTGGAAATTTAATCAGTGCTGAAGTTGGAGATTCGCCCGTTAAGAATTGGAGTGGTATAGGACAATTTGACTTTCCACCAGATGTATCTAAAGAATTATCTACTGTGATAATAAATAGTTATAAACAGAAAGACTATGGATGTTTGACTTGTCCAGTTCAATGCGGAGGTGTATTAAAAGTTCCTGAACTTGGAATAGATGAGACTTATCTTCCAGAATACGAAACATGTTGCGCTTTTGGGACTCTCTTACTTAATAATGATCTCATGTCAATAATCATACTTAATGAATTATGCAATCGTGCGGGTATAGATACGATATCTACTGGTGTAACTGTAGCTTTTGCTATAGAATGTTTTGAAAATGGTATAATAACTACTGATGATACTAATGGATTAGAATTAAGGTGGGGAAAGTCAGATTCTATTGTAGAACTAGTTAAAATGATAATAAACCGAGAAGGTATCGGAGATATTTTGGCTGATGGGTGTAAAAAAGCTTCAGAAAAAATTGGAACAGGGAGTCAAAAATTTGCAATGCATTCATTAGGACAAGAAATTGCAATGCATGATCCGAAATATTTTGAATCTCTTGGTTATACCTACGCTTATGACCCCACACCAGGAAGACATACAGCAGCAAGTATAGATTTTATGGATATTGGTCCTATTGGGAAATTTATGAAGGGCTTTTCGTTACCTAAAAAGTGGAAGAAAAATAAGAAATCAAAATATAAGGGACAAATGATGGTTACCGGTATTCGACAATTTATAGATTGTTTAGGATTATGTATGTTTGCGACCTTGTTTGGCAATTATCCTGTTAGAGAAATAATTCGATCTGTTACTGGTTGGGATTTATCAGTTGAGGAAATAATAAAAACGGGTTTAAGAATTCAAACATTAAGACAATCCTTTACAATTCGAGAGGGGGTTAAGATTGCTCAAAATGATTTACCATCAAGGGTAATTGGAGATCCACCTTTTGAAAAAGGACCTAATAAAGGGGTAACTGTAAATTATAGAGATTTTTACAAGGGTGTTTGCAAAGAAATGGGTTGGAATCCGGAAAATGGATATCCTTTAAGAGAAACTTTAAGAGAATTGAATTTGGATTATGTGATAAAAGATATATATTAACTTATTCTGTTAATTTGAAAAATAAAGAAAAAAATTTATGTTTACACACCCCAATAAACTGTTCTACCAACTTTTCCTGTTCTTTTAATTTGTTCTGCAGTCTCAAGATCATTCATGATTTTCCATATTTGGGAATTACTTAAATTGAAATATTTCCTTAAATCAGGAGTCGCCATTTCCATTTCTTTTAAAAGTACATTAATAAGTCTTTTAATTTCATCGATATCTTCATATTTGGGCTTTTCCTCAATATCAGTAGAATCATCTTCATCCTCAGATTCCATTTTTATAATTATTTTATCAGCAATTTTATTTAATTCTTTGATGTTTCTCTCAATACCTTGAGGTTTCATAAATAAACAACATAATTCTAACCCTCTTGGAAAAGCGACAATATAAAAATCATCATATAATATTGCTCGAGGTTTTTTTCCATCATTACCTCCACGAAATGCTAGATAGAAATTCGTTGCAAAATCTTCTAAATTAATGTTTGGGGTTCCTTTGTTAATACTTGCTTTCCATTTTAAGAATGGTCCATTAATCATGTCAAAACCGACTAAAGCAGCACTAACTATTTCATCTTCTACAAACTTCATTTATTCTCTTTTCCTCCTTCTAATTGAAGCTTTATCTAATTCATTTTTAATTATATTTATTAACCTAGCTCTTTCGCTAAAATTAATAGCGGTACAAGCAAAAGTTTTAACTCTAAGTACTTTTTCAACTTTATCTACTTCTATATGTTCCGGTAAATCTTGTTTATTTGCGAGAGCAATGATTTGGCTTTCACTTCCTATATTTTTATTAGCTAATTTTATTAGTTTTTTTGTATTTAGAACATTTTGTGGAGTAGAATCAGTCACTATAAAGATGAGATCACTCCCAAATATGAAATTTTTTAAATTCATTTTCAGATACGCTTTTTGACCTCCAAAATCCCATAAACTAATAATATTTTCTCCAAATTTAACAGTTTTAAAATCAAGTCCTTGTGTTGGCAAATACAATTTATTTATTGTTTTTTCAGTTAAGAGTTTAAGAATTGTTGTTTTACCGACAGCTGGATATCCGATAAAAGAAATTTTTATTGGCATCTCATTTAATTTACGAACTCTTTGAACTTTAAATGAGTTAAAGTTTATCATACAAAAGCCTCAAAATATGTGAATAAATTAATTAAGATCTAAACTATTAATTTGCGTAATATCCAAGTAATATGATATTCTAAGAAGTAATTTTTTTTCCAACATTATATCTTTATAAAATAGATTCTTCCAAATCCTTTAATAATAAAAAGAAAGAAGTTATTGATATTATTGATAAAATAATGGGAATTAAAAAAAACATTAATTACAAAGTGATGTCTTAATGAAGAATATTGAAAATTTGTTGAAAACAGCATTGGAAAAAGGAGAAGGTATCCTCCGTTTGTTTCCCAACTGGGTACCACGGTCATTTACCATTCCTGGAAGGCGTTTAAAATTGCATCCTAATGATTATTATTCATTTGGGGCTCATAGGGGAGGGATAGATGAAAGATGGTTTGCATCAACAATAAAAGCTGACAATGGACCTGAAACCCTACCAGACGAAGGATTAAGTTATATTTATATAGAAGATGGCACTCAAAAAGAAAAAATTCTATTAAAAGATGCAATTGAATGTATGGGCGATAAGATTCTAGGAAAAAAAGTAATGGAAAAATTCGGTGGATTGACAATGTTTTCAAAATTTTTTGACAATATGGAACCAATACCACTTCACTTACATCAAAGTGATAAGCTTGCGGCTTTCGTTGGGCAAAAGGGGAAATCTGAAGGTTATTATTTTCCCAAACAACTAAATAATCATTCTGGATACTTTCCCTATACTTACTTTGGTTTAAATCCAGGAACAACTAAAGATGACGTGAAGTTATGCTTGAAAAATTGGGATGAAGGTGATAATGGGATATTAAATTTTTCAAAGGCTTATAAGCTCAAACTTGGAACTGGATGGGATGTCCCTCCAGGAGTTTTGCATGCACCGGGATCACTTCTCACTTATGAACCTCAAAAAGCATCAGACGTATTTGCAATGTTTCAATCTTTAGCAGGGGATAAATTTATTCCAAAAGATCTACTTGTGAAAGATGTACCTGAAGAATATAAAAAAGATCTTGATTACATAGTTGATATGATAGATTGGGAAATAAATCTAGATCCAGATTTTCATAAGAATAGATTTTTAGAACCGAAACCAGTTAAGCCTATTGAAGAAATGAGAGAAGAAGGATATGAGGAATATTGGATTGTATATAATTCTGACTTCTTTGCTGCAAAAGAATTAACAATACAGCCAAAAAAATCTATTACTATAAAAGAAAAAGGTGCATATGGATTAATCGTGATTCAAGGGCATGGGAAATTTGGAAAATTGGATATTGAATCACCTGCAATAATTAAGTTCGGACAGATGACTAATGATGAATTATTTATTACTTTTAATGCTGCCCTTAGAGGAATTGAAATAAAAAATGAAAGCAATTCTGATGATCTAGTAATGCTTAAACACATAGGATCTGAAGCTTAATTCTTTTGAAATATAAAATTTATGCACTTTAATTTTAGAAAATATCTTATTTTAATTTTACGACAACAGTATTCGAAGTATTTTGCATAATTCTAAGTCTATTTCCCTTAATATCATAGTTCGCAATATACCCAACAAATAAATCAATTAAAAACAGTAAGTTGCTTCCTCTTAAAAGGTTATTAATTGCATACTTTTCCTTGGATGTTGTTTCAAATGAATTCGCATCTACTGTTCTTAAGCCTAAAATCCTCTTACCAATAGTCTGTCCTTTGTTATATGTTTCAAATAACCAATAATAACTAAAACCAACAATCCAATTGAATAAATCCATAAAGTCTGGAACAAATAAGTCTAATAAAGTCTGTTTTCTGTTTATTGGGAATGGTAAAGAGATTAAAAATCCAATTATGGTGATAAACATCATATCAACAATAAATGCAATTAAACGCTCCCAAGATCTTGCAAAAATTACTCCTTTTCCAGGAATTCTAGCGCTTTTTTTAAGGTCAATATAAGATTCTTCTTTCTTTCGACGAATTCTTTCTTCTTCAGTTATTTCATAACCACAAGCACAAAATTGGACTCCAATACCTAATTGTGCTCCACATTTTGGGCAATATTTCATAAATTCCAATCTATATTTAAAATTCTATGAATAATTCAATTTTAATTGAAATATGAGTTTTATCATATTCTATTTTCTTTAATTAAAACCATTGATCCATCATTGTTATGACGATAATTAATATTATATCTCAAATTAAGATATTTTTTTGAAACTAAGAAATAAAAATAAAAAAAAACGAAAAAAGAATAGTTTTAACTTGTTTTAATAACAACTGTTCTTGAAATGTTCTGTAAAATTCTTAAACGATTATTTTCTTCACCAGAATTTACTAAAAAGCCTATGATCAAATCTAATAAAAGAAAAATAGTACCTCTCGCGAGATTATTGACGACATATTGACCTGGTTTTGCAACATCGAGTGATTCTTCATCGACTGTCCTTAAATGTAACAAAATTTTTCCTATAGTTTGCCCTTTATTAAAAGCTTCAAAAATAAAAAAGTATCCAAATCCAATCACCCAATCTATTAAATCATTTATAAACAAATAGTCAATAGAAAAAACAAAACTCCACCGGAATGGTATAAACAAGCTTATAAGCAAAATAACTATAATATCAACAATATACGCAAAGAAACGTTCCCAAAACCCAGCATAAATATGTGGACCTTTTATAATTTCAGCAGGTTTTTGAGTAGTAACTTGAGGTTGAGATACTTCCGCCTTCGATATCTCTCTAGCATTTATTTCATTTCCACAGGAGGGACAAGATTTAACACCAGGTTCTAATTTTCCACCACAAGTTGGACAAAAATTGATAGACATATTTAATCAATTCTAAATATTTTAGTTATAATGGATTAATTTTTATATTTTTTATATATTGCACTTTTTAATTAAAACTATCTATTAGTTATTAAAATAAAGTTTTTAAAATGCTTATTATTAGTAAAAAATTATGATTAAAAAAATTCCAATCTCAATTGTGGGAGTAGGCAATTTATGTTCCAGCTTAGTTCAAGGATTATACAGTGAAGGAACGGGTTTACTTCATAAAAATTTAGCCGGTTTTAGATTTTCTGATATTGAAATAGTATCATCTATCGATATTGATTCAAGAAAGATTGGAAAGGATCTTTCTGAAGCAATTTTTGCTGAGCCCAATGTTGCCTTAAAATTTAATTTGGATATCCCTAAAACAAATGTAATTGTGAAAATGGGACATGTCTTAGACGGAATCGCAGATGAGGTAAAGGAAGATATTGAAATATCTGATAAACAACCAGATGATATTTATGAGGAATTTAAAAAAGGGTTAATTGTTTTATGCTTATTACCATCTGGAGCAGATAAAGCTGTAAAATTTTATGCTGATAAAGCCTTAAAAGCAAATTGTGGATTTATAAATGCCACTCCAACAAATTTAGCTAACGATTTAGAATATAGTAAGAAATTTTTGGAGAAAAAACTCCCCCTCATTGGAGACGACATTCAAGACCAAATGGGAGCAACTATATTGCATAAATTAATCCTTAAATTAATGAAAGAAAGAGGAATAATTATTGATGAGTCATACGCGTTGGATGTTGGGGGTGGTTTAGAAAGTAAAAACTCATTATTTAGATCTCGGGATATAAAAAGAGCAATAAAATCGAGGTCAGTAACTGAAGCATTGCATATTGATGCACCTATTATAGCAGGAACTTCGGATTATGTTGAACATATGAATAATAGTAGAAACACTTTCATATGGATTAAAGGGAAATATTTCAATTCAGCCCCAATCATGATTGATATGAAGATAACAACGGAGGATGGTCCAAATGGAGGATCAGTTTTGTTTGATGTAATAAGAGCAACATATGTTGCAATGCTTCAGGGGTCTTCTGGGGTTATCAAGCCTATTTGTGCTTTTGGTTTTAAGAATCCACCAGGTCAAGTTAAAGATCCAAGTGTAGCAAGTAGAGAATTATCTGAATTTATTTTGGGTAATATTTAAAATTTGAGAGCTTTCAACAATAAAATTAAATTTTATTTACTATTGTTACTATTTAAAGAAGGAACAAATTCAAACGTTTTAAGCAATATTTTTTTTGCATCATCAAAAGCAGATGTATCAATTGCATTATTTAAATCCATATAAGATTTTAATTCATTTTTATATTTTTCAATAAACTGCTCCATGAATGACTTCGTAGCTTTTTTGAAAACATTGGTACTCTTATTTACTATGAGGAGAATAGCAAATCCATACTCTCTATTATATTCTAAGATTATCTCTCGATCTTTTAATTTAATCGAAGTAATCTGGTCTTTTGCAGTGCTGAATTCTGAGAGAATATGATTTATTCCGATAAGGACAGCCCCCTTTATAGTTGATGTTTCTTTTCTCTCGTTTTTTTCAAAATCATAACTAAATAACATTATCCCCGATTTATGAAAAACAACAAATTCATAAGCAATATTGAAGAATGATAAATACTTAGTATAATATTTTAAAAAAACATAGTAGCTAAAAAGAACTCCAATCCAATTAAACAAAAGAGAAAAACTTGAAAATAAATACGGATTTAAATATTGTAGAATTAGATAAAATGTTATCATTAAAATAATCATTGTATTAGGAATTATATAATACACCCTTAATCTTCTCTTTTTCGTTTTAAATTTTAATACAGATAAAAAATTATAATTAAGTTTTAGAAGAATAAAAATTAAGAGAATGATTCCGCTAATAAGGTAATTAAAACTTATTTCTACTACATAGTATGAAAGTGAATCAATTATTAATGTAGAAATAATGAAAGTTTCATCCATAAGAGTAAGTGAAATAATGTAGCCACTTAGGGTAAAAATTATTAAATTAAGAAAAATATTAAATCTTTTAAGATCTAAAGTTTCAATTCCAATAACTATCAAAACTCCTGAACATATAAGTAAATTTGAACTAATTCTCCATAACAACAGAGTAAAATCTACTTTAAAAATTGCTATTAAACTAAGATATTTAAGTAAAGGATAGATAATTCCATAATTAATAAGAAAAATAGTTGATATAAAGAGGAATTTAATTTTTAAATTATGAAATCTCTTTATGTGAGAATAAATTGTTATAACTGAGATAACTATACTTAAAATTACTCCGATTAAATAAATGATCATCGTTCTTTACGTAATTGGGCTATTTTACAATATTATGATAGATTTCTATATATTAATAAGATATATCATATATTTAAATAAATGCATTTTAAATTTTTTTATAGTTTTAATCATTTTTAGAAAAAATTAATAAAAATAATAAGATTTTCGAAATATTATTAACTTTTATATAAAAAAAAAGTTAAATTTTTAACTAAATTGTGAATTGAATTAAAGAAAGCAAAAATACTTATAATGAAAGTAGTAATTACAGGAATATCATCCTTTCTTGCATCAGAATTAGTTCCAATAATTGAATCTGATAAAGAGATTACTGAGATTTTAGGATTAGATATAATAGAACCAAAATATACTTCACAAAAGATTAAATTCATTAAAAAAGACATTCGAGATAAGAGAATTTTTAAAGATTTAAGAGGATATGACGCAATCATACATTTAGCATTTATTGTAAGCCCAATATCTAATAGGAGAGAGATGTATTCTATAAATTTAGATGGAAGTAAAAATGTTTTCAATTGCGCAATAAAAGCTGGCATAAAAAAGATTATTCATGCAAGCTCAGTTGCTGCCTATGGTGCCTTCCCAGAAAATCCGATTCCTATTACTGAAGAACACCCAATTAGATTAATGAAAAAACATTTTTATTATAATGAAACAAAATATTATGTAGAAAAATATCTGGATAAGCTTTCAAAAAAATACCCAGATGTAATTATTACACGAATTCGTCCCAGTATTTTTTTAGGCCCCTATATTAACAATTTTTTTCGAACCTATTTTCTCGGCAACAAGATCTATACATTTTCACCTGATGTTTTAGTACAATTAGCTTGGATTGATGATGTTGCAGAAGCATTTTATTTGGTTTTAAAGAAAGACGTCTCTGGAGCATTTAATATTGGAGCCGATAATCCTATAAATTCAAGGGAGATTGCTGAAAAATTAGGAATTAATTGCGTTAAATTACCATATCATTTTGGATTATTATTAATAAACGCTTTATATAAACTTCGTATTCTAAGATCTTTAACACCTGGTTGGATTCGTGCTACAAGATATCCAATAATTGTTGATTCAAGCAAGGCAAAACAAGTTTTGGGCTGGACTCCAAAATATGATACTTATGGATCTGTAAAAGCATTATATGATGCTCTAAAAGAGAGTAGAGAAATTTGATAATTTTATTTTGATTTCTTTTTTCCTTCGAGGATGGCCATTCCCATTTCAATCACCTTGTTAAAGGGCTCCTCTCCGTCTTCTCTTAATTGTAAAGTTATCGCCTCCTCAGGACAAACTCTATAACATAGTCCGCAACCAAGGCATTTATCCCTATTTACAATAGCAATATCTTCTAAATCAATTGCTCCAACTGGGCATCGGTCTACGCAGAATCCACAACTAATACATTTCTCAGTATCAATGATGGATTCAAATATTGCATTTAAAAATCTGTGTTTATCATAACCAAATTTAATTATTCCTTTCATAGTAGCGCAACAACATGGACAACAATTACAAATATTGGATAAATGTTTAGAGTTTGCACTAGCATGAATTAAACCGGCATTATCTGCTTCTTCTAAAATCTTTATAGCCTCCTCTGCTGTTATTTCTCTTCCTATATTATTTTCAATATAATATTCTGCAGCGACTCCGAAGCTAAGGCATGTTTCTATTGGATATTCACAGCCCTCCCCATTTAGTCTAGATTCCTTCCGGCAAATGCAATCCGTCACAGAAATTATTCGCGCTTTTTTAATGCTTTCTTTGAGATGGTGATATGGATAAAGTATAGTATCAGTGGATATAGTTTCATCTACGGGAATTACCTTAAAACCTGGCACATTACTTGCCCCCATTTCATTTACGTAAGCAGTATCGTAGTATTCCTTATAGAGTTTAGCAAGCTCCTTATCGATTTTTTCAACAGAATATTCATATAAACCGATCATGAAAGGTGCAGCATTATAAAGCGTTTTTCCTTCCCGATGAACTCGAAAGATAAGCCCTTTTTTCGCCATATGCTCTAATTTATCTTCCAATTCTCTTTCTTCCAGTTTATATCGTTGCGTTATTCGAGCAACTGTTTCTGGAATGTGTGTCAATAGTGGAACCAATTTTGCTTCATCCTCTGTGAAAAGTTTCTTTAATATCTTAATTTCTATTCCAGATGATGTTTTAGGAAATCCCAATGGGAATTGATCTAAAAATTCTTGTAACTTCTCATAAACTTCTTCATTCAAGCTTTTTTACACCGCGTTTATATTGTAGATTCATACTAAATTTAATGAAAAAATCAAAAATAAAATTTCCAATAATTAAAAGTGGAAAAAAATACGCAGTTAATAAGCTTCCTAATAAAGTTAAATCTCTGACTTTCCTTTTTTCATGAATTATTTTAGGGAATAATTTAGTTATCAATTTTTTTTCATTTTTCTCACTAACTATACCCTTTCGGTTGAATCCTTGTTGATATTGATTTATTCTAACTAAAGAGCGGAAATCTCTATAAATCCAAATAAACCAGCCAGCTAAATAATCTTTTGAATTAAGTGTGCGAATTGTGTATTCAATGGTGAGAACTTGTTTTTCCTCGCTAAATTTAACTTGTTTATTCCAACCCGGTTTAAAACCATATTTTGCTCCAGCCCCAAATTCTGTAAATATCCAGGGTTTTTTTGGTGATAAAGACCTCATAGCATCTGCCATAAAATTAAGTTGATTAACTCTTGCATAATACCATCCAAGATAAACATTTACTGCAGCAATATCAGCCTTCCTATGAGTTAAATCAATGAAGAACTTATATGAAACATAGGTTACAAGTCTTGTATTATCATACATTTTTACCCATTCCATTAAACGCCTTATAAATCGTGAGCAGTTTGGTTGCTGTATTGGAATTTCGTTTCCGACACTCCACCAGATAACACTTGGATGATTATAATCCCTCTCAATTAATCTTTTTAACATTTTCGCAGCTAACTTAAATGTTTTTGGATTTCCGAAATCACAAAAGCCCCAAAGAGGAATTTCCTCTAAAATTAATATCCCTAACTTATCAGCGGCATCCATTAATTTTTCATCATGAGAATAATGTGCAGTTCTTAAAGCATTGAATCCGAAAGATTTCATATTCTTAATATCTTCTTCACGCTTTTCATACGTAATAGTTCTCCCGTATGGCATATACTCTTCATGTAATGAAGCACCCTTAATTTTAATTCGTTGCTTATTCAAATAGAGATATATTCCCTTAGTTTCAATTTGCCGAATTCCAAATTTAGTTTGAAAAAGAATTTCTCTTTCATTCCCACTATCTATTGATTTAATTATCAATTTATATAATTTTGGTGAATCTGGAGACCATAACTTAGGATTATTTATCGGGATTGCTATATTATCTTGATTTGGTTTTGTTCCAGAAACTATTGGCATATTATCATTTCTTTTATCTGGTTCAATTATTGACCATTTGAAATTTAAAGAACCTTTAATTCTATATGAAATCCGAATTAGAGACTTTTTTCGTGAAGGTAGTAGTGTCTTAATTCTTACTTTCTCTAATCGATTTTTCTTTAAAATAATTAAATTGACATCCCGATAAATACCGCCCCAATTAAACCAATCAAAAAATAGACTGGGAATTCCATCTTTTCTTCTAATATTATCTACTCTAACTGTTAAAAAATTAGATTTAGCTTTTAATAGAGTTGAGTTTTTTATTTTAAATCTAAAAGGAAGAAAACCTCCTTCATTATCGCCAAGAAATTCATTGTTAAGCCACACTTCAGTAAAATAATTACTTCCCTCGAATTTAATAAAAATATCCGTATCTTTATTCTGTTGATCAAAATCAAATAAAATATAATGCCAAAAAATACCCTCAAAATTCTCGTACTCTTTCAAAGTGTTAAAACTAATAGGGATTTTTATTTTAGTTAGATTTTTTTTAGATTCAAAAGAGTTATAATTAAACCAATTTTCTTTCTTACCAATATCTTTTTTATCAACTTCACAAAACCAATTCCCATTTAAAGAGATTTTCATAATTTATTTATCATCATGAATTTTTCTATATTTATATTTAAGAAGTAATATGAGGGCCCTCTGCGGGAATCGAACCCGCCTCTAGGGATGACTCTGTAATTCTGAAGTAGAAATTACTTCACAGTCCCCAATACTAACCGCTGTACCAAGAGGGCCATAACTAATAACTACTACATTTAAGAATGTATTCTACTTAAAAAATTTTTTTGGAATGAATAGAAGAATCACTGTATTTATCTTATTAAATTTAAGAGAAATATACTTAAAAAAAACTTGCGTGAATATTTAAAGAAAAAAGAAAATTATTAATATTTCCTTGGAAGTTGCATAATTTCTTTGGCTTCATCCAAATCTGCGATTTCCCGATCCAATTCTTTTGCTAGGCGAACACATTTTTCTACCATTTGCTTATTACTTTCTGCAAGGACTCCTCTCGAAATATAGATATTGTCTTCGAGACCGCATCTTACATTACCTCCTAAAAGGATAGCTTGAGTAATTAACCGCCATTGATGTCTGCCAATCCCAGTGACACACCATGTAGCCCTTGGAATCTTTTCGATAAGATTCTTCATATACATGAGATTTTCCATTGTCGGAGCCGCTCCTCCTAAAACGCCCAGTACAATATTATAATTTAAAGGATCATGAAAATGTCCTTGTTCTCTTACAAAGAGGATATTATTTATTTGTCCAACATCATATACTTCAAATTCAGGGGCTGTACCCGCTTCTTTAAATGTATCTCCAAAATGTCCTAAAGTTTCAAATTTATTTGGAAATATAATTTCCTTTAAAATTGTTGTTCCTCTTGCAAGAGCAAAATTCATTGATCCAGAATTTAGGGACCCCATCTCAGGTTTGCATATAGGAATATGTCCCAATCTTTGCTCAAGAGTCATGCCAGGAGCCCCCCCAGTAGATAAACATAGAAGTACATCACATTTTTCTTTTACTCTTTTGACAATGTCCTGAAACACTTCAGGAGAAGCAGTTGGTGTGCCATCAGGCATTCTAGCATGTATATGGACCATTGTCGCCCCTGCTTCATAACAAGCATAAGCGTTATTTGCTAATTCTTCCGGAGTATGTGGAAGCGCAGGATTCTGTGCTCGAGAAGTGAGTGATCCTGTTAATGCGCAAGTTATAACTAATTTTTCCAATATTATCACCTTAAAAATTTTTTGATTTAAATTATGATTTTTTTTATTAGATTTATTTATATAACATTGTTTATCCTAAAAAATCTATATAATTTTTTGAAATTTAAGAAATTAGAATGATTTGTATTTCTATGATTTCTGCAATTTGGACAAATCTGGAATTTTCTTTTAAAGAAGAAGAAAATACCATCTGCACATGCATATATTTATACGTTTTTCAATTTCGAATTATACAAAGATATAAATCTAATTATACAAGGATATAAACTTGTGAAATATGATAGAAACTTAATGCAGAGAGTTGAAAATGAAAAAATTTCTGCAAATTCACGATTTATTCAAATTATAAATCTTCGCCCACTTTCTAAATCTCAATGCGTTCGATTATGAGCTGTATTTGAACATATAAAGAAAAACGTATAGAGAGATGATGCATTACTGTTAAAAATG
>JAHLWH010000058.1 GCA_019058015.1 Promethearchaeota archaeon
AAGCAATTAATATACTTATATTTGTATAATAAGGAGTTTTGGCTTGATAACCACTACCAAATGACGCTAGGAAATATATTCCATAATTGATAACAAATCCCAACAATGTGATTAGACCAATTAATGGAAATAAGTACCACCAATAAGTTAAAGGGTTGGCAAAAAATGTGTCAATTGCGCTTTTTATTCCAGATGAATAAAAAGGTGGAAAAAATATGTGTAATAGAACAAAAAATATTACCAATACAGAGCCATATAATAAAACTTTCTTCCATTCCATTTTTTTCACTTTATCTTAATTTTTTAACTTTTTTTTAAAAAAATAAATCATTTATAAGTTTAAATTGCAAAATTATTTTAAAATCATAAATTATACAAAATTTTATCATTTTTATCCCTCCAGTTGGAAATATTCATTAAAAATAGTATAATTATTAATTTTGGGATAATGATAATGATTTTTCGAATGAAAAATCCAAAATTTTTCAAAAACAGAATGATAACAGTAAACACGAAGATTTTTATAGCGATTAATAAATGTGACCTCAGGTTTTCTATGAAATATTCTGTTTTGAATGTTGCTTCTATACCTTTTTCTTCTCAATTGGTCATAAAAACTATCTATTCCCCCATTAAATCTATGATTTCTTTTTAGAATAACATCCAAAAGTTTATCATCGGGATAATATGTTAATTCATACTTTAGTCCTAATATTGAATCTGGATCTTGAGATAACATATTGAGTTTTTCTTTAGATCCAAGAGAATATGAATCTATATAATAAACAAATATTTGAGTTTCTTCATTTAAGCATACCCTTTGAATATAATGATAAAAACTTGCTTGAATGGAAAAAGAGAGGTTAATAATAATGACAATGTCAATCAAATGACCGATGCTAAACTTGGTTATTTGATATTTATAAGGTAAAAACCACAATATATTAATATAAGGTAAAGAAGGAATGAAAATTGAATAATTAGAAGTAAAATAATCGTAAAAAAAAGACGTTAAAAAGGGAATATCTCTGAAAAACATGTAAATTAATGCATCAGGGAAACATAAAGAAATAAAGACCAATATTAGGCTTATTTTCAATTTATTATGGTTTTTACCATTATTCATGTGTTAAATGCTCCATTATTTTTATCCATTTTCTTTAGTTGTTTCCAAATATATCTTGCAAATTGAATAGATGAATAGGTCATAATACCTAATAAACTGATTTGAAAAATTAACATGACCCAAGTTATTACTCCATAGTGCGATGCAGACCAGATTGTGGTAGCAGAGGGATTGATCAAATATGTTATTAATACTGCGAAACTCGAAATACCATAAATTAGAAAAAATGTACCGATTAATAATATTCGCGTTATTCTTTCGGCAATAAATGGCTTCGTTTCATGCAAACCTAAACCTTCATGTCTAGCTCTCATATATTCATAAATAAAAATTAGTAAAATATTTGTCCAAATCATCCATGTAAGATCAAGTCCATAGTCTGAAAAAACCAAAAAGTTACTAGGAATTAAACATACTAACATTAATGTATCACTGATCCTATCTATCACATTATCTAACCAAGCACCGCTTTTAGACTTGATATCCAATAACCTAGCTATTGCACCATCAATTCCATCGATAATTCCTGTAAATAGTACCAAAAAAGCAAGAGGAATAAACCAAGAGCCATAGAATGGTTGTTGAGAAAATAAATTAAGTGTATGACCTTCACTAGCCATTATTACACCGTAAAATATGAAAAATGATAAAATTAAATTTATAAAAGATACCTTATTTGGAGTTAAACCCCATTTTATAAAGATTTTTGCACCTTTATAAGTTATAGGCATATAAATTAGTCCAGCCGGGTCCTTTTTCATTTGTGCAAATTGTTCATCTAACTTATGAGCTTGTCCGTGATCTTTAAGCCAATCTTTAATGAATTCATCACAACTCATAAATTCTTGTTTTGGATTTTTATTAGAGAATCCACTAATGAAAATAATTGCAAGAAACCCAAGTAACACTAATGGGAATACTATTCCAAATATTATTTCTACCATATAGAGTCCATTTTAGTTATTAAAATTGAATGTTAATTTAAATAACTTTTAAGATATATTTAAAACTACTGCTGTGTTTTGTTCAATATATAAATTTCAATTAAATTTATTGTAATAAGATTATTTAAAAATATAAAAAGATTTTGTAAATTTGTTTTATTAATAATTTTTTAGTTATTATTATTCAGAGAATTAAAGGAATTTTGATAAATTTTGATTTCTGATACAAAATGAAAGATATGTTAGGAATAAAGAATTTAGTTATTTAAAGTTACATTATTAAATGCACATTAATCATAATATTATTTGTAAGATTGTGCTGCTTAAATAATTCTCTGAATTCTTTGAGGTTTTAAAAAAGTTAGCGACAAAAATGATTCTTTTAAAAATCTAAAAAAAAAGAAATATAAAATAATAGTAGAAAATTTTTAATTTTCTTATTCTGAACAGTATTGGCGCCTTATAATTTACTTCCGCAA
>JAHLWH010000059.1 GCA_019058015.1 Promethearchaeota archaeon
GTGTTGCGCCGTATTGGACTAAAAAAAGCTGGAAAAATTCTGCGAGAATGTCTATTTTATCAATTAAAAGAAGCTTTAGAATTAGATTTAATCTTTAAAAAAGTAAACGTTATAATCGACTTCACCGAATACCCTTATTACGGAAAACGGGGCGATAAAATGATATGATATTAAAAAAAAAAAAAAAATAAATTCGTTGTTTACGGAAGTGTTTTGTATTGATTCCCATAGATTCTCCATTCTTCACCAAGATTCCATCCGTGTCCATAAGTTTCACAGAGTGTAATGGTTGCAGTTCTAACGTTTTCATTATCTTGACATAGATCATACCAAAAGGCACGCATAAAGTAATCAGAGATATATGGAGTCCCAACTGTTGCACCAACGAAAGATGCCGCTCCATAATCCACAAATGCTTTTGCCATTGTAGGATTTGTACTTGGTAGTTTATAATATCCATAGCAAACATCAACGATTATTATTGTATCCCAAGGATGTATATCTATAAAACCCTCAGGATCAGTATACCAAAGTGCGGAAACTTCGTTTGGGTAAATATCACCAACCCATTGTTGCCCCCACCTCACTTTTACCCATATTTCCCAATGAGGTCCACCATGAGTTCCAATAGTATAAGCTAATATATCTTGAGTATACCTATATAAATGGTCTTTATTATAAATACGAAGATCGCTTTTTACTTGTGCTTCAGTTGGAAGATATCGATAGATTCCTATGTTAATAGAAGTCCATGGCTCCCAATAATCATCCGGTAAATCTTCAGGATATGAAACACCAAAATCACAGCTTTCATGAACAACACCATATTTTGTAACCGAAACTCTTGAACCCTTTAATTCATTGTTGGAATTGGAATTTTCTTTTAAATATTTATGATCGTATTAGGTTGAAATTATTCTTTTCTACAAATATAAAGAATAAATTTTAAAACAACTACTTATTAGGCGAAAGAATTATTCTTATATTATACTCATTAAATAATAATTATTAGTGATTAGAATTTCAAATTGTCCTTTTTGTGACATTAAAAATAAATTTGGGTCTGTACATTTTGGAGATAAAGATTATCCCCATCAAACTTGGATAGATTATGGAAAAGATGATAATGGAAATATCATGTGGTATGCGATTTTATGTCCTGAACAATATACTAGAGGGCATACTTTAATAATTTTAAGGGAACACATGAATAAAATAAGTGATTCAGAACCACATTAATAAGAATTAAAGCATTTAATTATTGGTATAAATAAAGTTTCAAAGAAGCTAAAAGAGGTATTAGACGCAAGAAATATTTATGTACTTAGTTTATGCGAAGATCTCCAACATTTACATTTTCATTTAATTCCAATCTATAAAAATACTAAAGAAGAAGAAGAGTTCTTCGAAAAGAATTATTGGCTACGTGAAAGAAGTCGGAGGAACATGAGCTCTAAAGATTAATTTAGAGAAGCCATTCAAAATAAATCTCATAATAATAAACCTTATAAAATAAATGGAGCTTGGTATATTGCATACCATGAAATGAACTTTACTTTCTCAGAATATTGGAAACAAGATCCTGAAGAGAGAGCAAGAGAATTAGAAGAGTTGGCTAACCAATTAAGGAGTGAAGATTTAAACAATCCGCTTATAACTTAAAAAAGGTATATCTTTATTGTCCAATGTTAAGATTCAATTTTTTTTGATATTAAAGGAATTGGTGATAATTAATTATTCATAAACTCGATGGAGCTTATTTAATGATTAGTCAAGATACTGTCTCAGATTTTATTGAAAAATTATGAGTGAAGAAAAAGTTTCTAATAATAAAAAAAAATAGATATGCCTTATAAATAATTATTAAAGTAGCTCCCAAACTGACCGTATAGAAAGGATTGTAAATATTATTCAGAAAAAAAATCCAAATATTGAAATAAAAACTGTACCTTACTGTCAAATTGATTTTAAACTCCTTAAAACTAGTATTGGATTAATTCTATCAGGTTCTAAATTTAATGTTTCTGAATTTTATAACGATAAGGGTTTAGAGAAAAAATTTAGATCAGAACTGAAGTTAATTCAAAAAGCAAAACAAAAACCTATTTTAGCGATTTGTTATGGACTTCATTTAACCGCCTTTGCATTTAAAGGAAAAGTACAAAGAATGGAGATTTCAAGTAGAGGTAGCAGGATTATTTCCATCTCGTTAAAGAAAACTGATGAATTGATACCTTATAGTAAAATCCCAGTAAACATTTCTCATCGTGATTATATATCACCTGATGATTCTAACATCCAAAAGAATTTCAATATTTTAGCTACTTCAGAAATAAATGGCTTTAAAGCTATACAATATATGCGTCACATCAAGAGACCTATTTTCTCAGTTCAATTTCATCCAGAAACTCATAACATCAATTATAATTATTCAGGTAATTATGATAAGAAAATAATTAATAAAACTATGACCATAGGTGAAGAAATTATAAATAATTTTGTTTTACTTTGTAATCAATAATATTTTTAATAATCTTTTTTTTAAAAATAGAGCTCAAAGTTCTTTATTTTCATGTAAAGATTTCTATTATTTTTTATTAATTTCATAGTCTCCAAATCTAAAGAAATGTTTTTGAATTTTAATTTTAAAATTAAAAAATAGCAAATTGTAAATTTCTCTATAAAAATATTTAATATTTTATAATGATTTTATTTTATATTGGAATTATATCAAAAATCCATTTAATTTCATGAAATATTCTCAAAAATTAGGTAGGAATGATCCATGTCCTTGTGGAAGTGGTAAAAAGTATAAAAAATGTTGTTTATTAAATTATAAAAAAGCAGGATTTGCCTCGATAAAGAAGATTCCAATCAGTAGAATCGCGATGGAACAATTTAAAAAAGACCCACGGAGTGCTACACATTGGCATTATACCAACATGGTAATTGATGAAATCTTAAGAAAAAGATTACGAAATGCCCCGATCTTAAAATATAATCCCTATGGTTGGATTCAATGTCTCCATCTATGTTATTTTATTCTGAAATCTCATTATTGGTTCAATGTATATGAATATACAATAAAAAAGAACGAAGAATCCTTTAAATCAATGCCTCTAGGATTTATATTTAGGTGGATACGA
>JAHLWH010000060.1 GCA_019058015.1 Promethearchaeota archaeon
ATTTAAAAGGAGTTGATGATCCAGATTATACATTACTACGATTACAACCTAAACATGCTAGATATTATTACAAATTAAATCAGGTAAATTTTGAAATATGAGAGAAAAAATGAAAGAGCAACGAGAGGGTGGATTCCTTATAGCTAAAATTCACCAGCTCTCTAATCGAATATTTACTAAGAAATTAAAGGAATACGGTCTTGATGAGTTAAATTCGGCTCAAGGCAGAATAATGTTTGTTCTTTGGCGTGAAGATAACATATCTATTCATGAACTCTCAAAAAAAACTCAATTAAGTAAATCTACACTAACTTCCATGTTGGACAGACTGGAAAAAGCAGGATTTATAAAACGAGTACATTCAAGTAAAGATAGAAGAGAAATTATAATTAAGCTTACAGAAAAAAATATAAGTCTTCAAGATAAATATGTGGATGTCTCAAAAGAAATGACTAAGTTATTCTACAACAAACTTTCGGAAGTAGAAATAGACGAATTCGAAAATTATTTAAGGCGAATATTAGATAATCTAATAAAAATTGATAATTAGAGTTAAAGCATTAATCTTTAAAAAATGGTAAAAAAAAGTTAGATCTATTTCTTTTTCTTTTTTCTACCTGAATATAGATAAATCAAACTAGCCAAAACTGCCCAGAATGTAATTGTGACAATCCATCCACTAATTACATCAATAAAAAACGAAATCCCAATAAAGCCAAAAAAAGTAATGTATTCTAGTATGATGTATGGAACGTGGGTTATCGGTTTTTTCCTAAAATCATATTTTAATATGAAGTCGAGTAATAATTCCAAGAATAGGTACACGAAAATGAAAATAAAATAGATTATAATCCACAATTCTTGCCCGATGAACAAATAATTTATAAAAACAATGGTTAATGGTATTGATAAAGAAATCGTTACAATCCCGAACCCTCTCAGCAATATATCGTATTTCCTCTTCGCAGAGATAAAAATGCCAATAACCAAGAGATTAAAAGCAATTGCAGTAATCACAAATAATAGATCAAACACAGTAAGACTCAAAATATCACCAAATTCTTTAATTTTTTAATATTTAAATGTGGAAAATCTAACTTAATGATAAGTTAAATAATAGGAGCTCTTAAAAAAGTTTTCTTTAGAACTTTATTTATACCGATTAAAGTCTCGTTTTTTAGTTATTGATTAAAAGCGCATTTGAATATCATTATCTTCTTAATTTTGGAATTAACATTGGGACATTTTTCTTATAATCCTCATAATCCTTGCCAAATTCTTTAATCAACTCTTTTTCTTCTTTCCATGAGATGAGATAATTAAATATGATTATTAAAGGAGTGGAAAGTAATGAATATAACGAAGATAACAAAATAGAAATACCCACGTGTGCTAATATTGCACCGAAATATTGCGGATGTCTAATAATAGAATAAATCCCAGTAGTAATAATTTTTTTGGGTTGATGTGTTTCTGCTACTTTAAGGGTTATTTCTTTTACGCCTGCAATTCCAAGCCAAGCACCAAATATTAAGAAGGGCATAGAAACTATTAGATGGAATAAGTGAATTGAGAAATTGATAATTGGAATTAAGATTGAAATATTTTGAAAAATTGGGATAATAAATCTGGGTTGAGGTGAAATCCAGGTTCCAATTAAAAATATGAAGAAGCCCCATCCTGAAATTAGTCCGAAAATTTTGGCAATTTTAGTTCCTTTTTGTTTTCCATATTTTTCTTGAAGCTTTAGATGTTCAACAGATAAAAAATGAATTGGTGCTATCGAAATTATACCTAACATACAAATAAAAAACAAAATATACATTTTCCACTCATTCTCCAATTTAAAGCATAAAAAATTATCGATTAATTTTAGGCTTTCTTTTATTTATAAAGTAAATCGTTTGAGTAATGAATCTATTCTTTATATTATATATTTTTCGTTATTTTTAATAAACAGATTTCCTTAATAAGTTCAAAAAATAGTTCCTTTTTAAATAATTTATTCTACATTACTGAATGAATTAATTTTAATTTCAATAAATTCCCTTTTTGTCCAATAATATCATGTTGCGTATTTTTAAACAATTTTAGTATTATTTTTTACCACTGATAAACATCCAAGCGAGAAATGGTTTAATTTCAGCATTCTGGAAGGAAAATTGAGAGAATAATTGGAGTACTTCATCAGGAGTATAGCTTGATTGAATTGAACCTAGAGGTTCATTTATATTTTTTAATGCTTTAGGAACAACCACTTTAGTGGCAAAAGTTAAAAGGCCATAAAAGAATTTTCGTGAATCTCGCCGAAAATCAAAGATTAAAAAAGTTCCATTTTCTTTCAAAATCTGATGAATTTCTTTAAACGCTTTAATTGGATTCACCCAATGATGAAGTGAGAGAGAACTTATGATAAAATCGACTGAATTATTTGGAAAAGGTAATTTTTCTACTGTTCCATTTTTAAAAGCAACTTTTTTATCAACCTTTTTCTCAACTACTCTTTTTTTTGCATGTTCAAGTATTTCCGAGGAAATATCAACACCAACTAAATTAAGTTTTGATAATTTTTCTGCAATTTGGGTAATTAAATTTCCAGAGCCGCAACCTATATCCACCAATTTTCCGCTCGGGTTAAATTTTTTCAATCGAGATATTACTTTTCGGTGTAAGAGTTTAAAGGGAAGAAAATTTGTCATTTTTTCGAATGCTTTTACAACATCGGGATTATCAAGGCTCTCTATATTATGATATCTGGTACCTTTCTTCCGCGGTAAGCCAAATATTAGAATTATAATAGAAATAATTCCGATAATAACGAAAAAGACATACCAAAAACTCATAATTCTTAATTAAATAATAATAAATTAAAAAGATATTGATAATCTAAGAAGAAAATTAAGAGAAAGAATTTTTTAAAATCAAGGGTAGCTAATAATAGAATTTATTGAATATTACAATTTATTATATCGTTTGACTAATTAAATTTTTCTTAAATTGACCACAATTTGCTTTATGACCTCCACCATTACATTATCTCATTCAATAACTAAACAATTTTCACAGGTTGGATTAGGAGCTCATTTTATATTTGAATGGAGATATTTTTTCTGTTGGAATACAGAAAGATTAATATTACTAGCCATGGTTTCTGATACTACGGGAATTAACCCAGCTTATTATGAGCGAAGATATGGAGAATCTAAGGTATTTCAGGCTATGTCAAACTGTTCAGAAGCGATTTCTATAATAACCTCTGAAATAAGTTGGTTAAATCAAAATATCACTTATCAAGTTGATCTTAAGCATCATACTGTTAGTAATAATTCTGTCGATTTTATATTTCCAATAAATAAGAAATTACTTTCCTTGGGAGATTTACCGTTTGAAATAGATGCTAAAACTAGTTCAAATAAATCGAAATACGCGCCAATGAAGGTTGTAAGGGAAAAATTATTTGAAGGGATTAAATATAAATCTCTTGAGGTTAAGTTTCCAGGTACTTGGAATTGGACAGTAGATGAACCAAATTTAATACAATTAACACTTTTTATAAACGCATCATTTATACATTATTGTCCTTCTTTAACGGATTCAATTAGTTTAACAAGAAATATGTCTCGATCCGACTATGGATCTCACCCAATATATGTTTGGCTTCCATTGGGTAATGGATTAATATTCATTCAGAATAAAAAAAACTCTGATATCGGATTGGCTATTATAAATGATTGCGCAATCAGGCATACCACTCTATTATGGGAAGAAAATTTCATTAGATACCTCGAAGATGAAGGTATCCACATGGATGCGTCTTATCATCTTCTTATTTTAGAAGATATTAAACTTAGAGATGCAGTTAATTTTGCCCAAAGAATTAATAATCAAAGATTATGGAAAGTATCGGATGATATCAAAAGAATGGAGGGATATACAGCCTATTTAATGTATAATCAAGTTTCAAACGCAACTAAGAGCTAGAACGTAAAAGGTTAGAGGGGAAAAAGTATGGTTAAAGGTTCTGTGGCTGGTCCATATCGGCTCCTGTTATGGGGTGTAGGATTTCTACAGTTGTTAATAGGAGTCTTGTTGTTGTTATTACCAGATTTAGTGCTTCTAGATGCAATGGATTTAGCGTATCCTTACTTAAATAATACGATTATTATGATAATTCTAGTCTTGGGCTGGATCGATGTTATTACTGGCATTTTATCGATATTTTCAGGATTATGGGCGGGAACTCTTTCAAAATTCAATTTAGAGTCACCTGTAGAAGATAAAATGCCAGAAGATATAAGAATTTTAAGGATAATTTTAATAATTATATCCATTGTCATTATATCTGGATTTCCGATCGGGACTTTTATCGGAATAACACTTCTTCGAGAATCGTTAATGCTAAATAAAGAGAGGAGATTAAAAAGTAATAAAAAAATGAGCGATAAGACAGAAAAGGACGCATTGGTATTACAATATAGATATTTAATATGGGGTGGAGCTTTGCATCTAATCATTATTGGATTAGGACTTCTCTTGGTTGTAAGTTTTACAATTGGAGAGCCAATTGAACTGTTATATGAAGCTGTACAAGATTTGTTAGGGATCGGAATTTCAATGCTGATGCAGCTTATGCAAAACATTGGGTTTATAATTCTAATTCCAGGAATGTTATTATCTATTTCAGGATTTTTATTAAAAAAATTAATAATATCAGAAACTGAGACTCCTAAAGAAGAGCAAAGAAAATCTTTGATTGGATTAAAAATCATTAAAATAATCGTATTTATCTCATCAATATTTCTCCTTATCGTTATACCCATGGTACTTGTATAGGAATAACTCTCATCCGAGATTCTTGGATGTTAAAGGAATAATTTATACATAATCCCTGAATTTCTTTTTCCAGAAGGATTCTAAGATTGTTAATTATATATTTTCTGATATCTAGTCGTAATTGCTATTAGCATTGGATTGGAACAATAATTTTCGAAAAGTTAGAACTTTTCAAATGGAAACTTCTAAATTTTAGTATATTTCGGAAAATCCATGTTCCTCTAAAGCTCCTTTTTTCAAACCAATATAGTTCCCTGCAATATATGCGAAACAATTTAACTTATCTGGATCTAAAGTATCATATTTAACAAATTGTGGATCAGAATGTGTAGCAACCACTTCACCAAAAAAACATACATGTGAACCTAATTTCATTCGTTTTATTACTTTGCATTCCATGTTCCATGGAAATTCTTTTACCATTGGGACTTGTACAATAGATCCTTGTTCTTTTGTTAGATTTAATTCTTCCCATTTATTTACATCTCTTCCCGAACGAGTACCACAATAATCAGTTTCTCTCAGTTGGTCGATTGTAGGGTAGTTAATTACGAATTCTCCCAGTTTTTCAATTAACTGATAAGAATGACACCTGGGTTGTATTGAGATTGCAACAATCGGAGGTTTTGGACATACCTTCGCAACACTTGCTAGCGTAATTAAATTCGCTTCTTCTCCAGTTCCTACAGATATAACCGCTGCGGGCTTCGGAAAGGTTGAAACCCCAGGGCTAAGACGAACTTTTTCCATTTTTCACACTTTTCTCTCTAATTATTTCTTGATACTACTTAATATGTATAAATTTATTTTAATCTTAAAAATGTTTGTCTTTATATTTGTCGGTGCTGATAAATCATCCTTAGCATATCTCCCTACTCTAATTTTTTACCTAGGAGCATGAAAAAAGATTTTTTTGAAGAATTTGAAACTTATGAAATCAAATGATGGTTTTTAGTGTTCTCTTTGGGTTTTGTTTGCACAGTATATTTTTGATAGTCTAGTCAATAGAAATATATTAATAATTTGAACTTCAATTTTTTAACTATCGTTTAGATTTAAGATTTTCTGAGATGATTATCGTGAGAATATATCAAAAAAATCTTATTTTGGTAGGTATAATAATTTCTATATCTTTCTTGTGCGTATATTCTTTCAATTTTGGTAATTATGATATTAATAGGACTGAATTAAATCACAGAACAAATCTGAAACTTAGTCAATATGGTACTGAATTAACTTTAAATACAGAATTAGGAAACCAAGGTGCACTAGGATCAAAAAAATATTATATTACTGTTCCAAAGGGAAATATTCATATTAAAGTAACTTGGGATAGTTTTTGGGATATGGACTTAACATTACGTGCGTATTCTGATCAAAATTATGTTAATCTTCTTGATACAAGTGACAATCCAGGTAATGAGCCTGAAATTATAGATTTAAATATAGAACAAGAGATGACTATTTATATCGAAGTTTTAGGTCTTGGAGGATTTTATAATATTTTAGTTCATGATGATGCATATATAAGTCCACAAATTATTTTGACTGGAACAATTATAACAGCTATTGTTATTGTTATTGTTGTTATTTCAGGGCTTTTAGTATATTATAAAAAAATCAGGATCAAAGAAATCCAGACTTTTATAACTGCTGAATTGAAACCATATCCTGCAAAAATGGAAGAAACAAAAAGCGATGAAGATGAGGAAACGAACATTTTTATATGTCCCTATTGCGGTCAGGAAAATTTGAAATCTTATAAAAAATGCAAATACTGTAAAAAGAAATTTTAACCCATTTAAATTTCATTACTCTTTTTTCTAACTACATTTTTACAAATTTGCCAGTGAATCTCTCATAATTACCTGGTAACTTTCCATTTTCTTCCAAATATATTAACCATCTGTGAATTTCACTTAATAATGTAGGTATTGGGTTATAAAACTCCGAATGTTCACTCCACCACTCGCGAAAACGAATAGGAGGAAGATCTTTCACCAAACATGCTTCGGCGAAAACAACTGAAGCAATATCTTTCAGGTAAATTTCGTTTGAAGTACTCATAAGGCATCTTACACAGGCTCTTGCTAGAAAGGATATAAATTCTAATACACCCTCCTTTTTCCCTTTAATCACAGAACCTAATACACCTACCACTGACCTTGCGAATTTTTGGTTAAATCGCTCAAGAACATATGGAACTAAAAATTTTTCTAATTCTTCAATTTCTTGCTCTGACATATTGGATCATCAATTAATTTTAATTTTTAATAATAATATAACTCTAATTATCTTTATTTTTAATTTTTTTGTCTTTCTCTTATTGAGTTAAAGAAAATTGTAAAAAAATATAATAAATTCAATTTCTGATTTAAAATAGTTAGATAAAAATTTTAATAAAATTTCACACTATTGCATATAATTTGCTATTATTTTATTTAAATCTATAATTAGGGAAAACATGTAGAAAAAAAATGTCAAAAACTAAGGAAGCATATGTTGAGATTGAAAAGGTTATTGGCGCAGAATATATAACTGATAAAGATTTTATGAAGGCGGCATATTCGAGGAATGTTGACCCTGCCTTTCCAGATAGATGGGCGGATATGATTGTAAGACCGCAATCAACTGAGGAAGTCTCAGAAATCGTCAAGATTGCTAATAAATACAAGATTCATATGGTTCCGAGGGGTGGTGGTGCTGATTTGGTCGGCGGCTCAGTTACTCAAGGGGGGATTCTTTTAGATCTTACGAGAATGAATCAGATTTTGGAGATTAATGAAATAGATTATTATTGTGAGGTTGAGTGTGGGATAACTTGGGGCATTTTGGTTTCGGAATTGCAAAAGAAAGGTCTAACAACGGGAGTTCTGGGACCTGGAAGCGGTTATTCAGCGACCATCGGGGGCGGTCTTTCTAATAGCACAGCGGGGTTTGGTTCGACAAAATATGGTTTAGTTCCTGATATATGTTTAGGAGGTGAGGTCGTATTACCCAATCCACAGGGAACCATTTTAAGAACAGGGGGAGCCGCAAATAAATATGCGAAACCATTTTGCCGGTATGGAGTTGCACCGGATTTCACGGGTCTTTTTATGGGGGATGTGGGAACCATGGGGATTAAGACTAAAGCATTTTTAAGGTTATTTCCAGATGCTCCATTCAAATCTCAGCGACATTATATCCTTAACAAGAATGATTATAATAAAGTATTTGAAATAATGTACAGATTGCGAAAAGAAGTTAATGATGGGTTGCATGATTTAATTCTTGTACCCTTTACTGTGGTTAAATTTATGGAGGGTATGGCACAAGAAAAACCCCCCACAAGACCTAAAATAAGAGGTTCTGTCTTTATGGTTGGGTTGGAGGCATTTGATCAGCGAATCTTGGATGTTTATCAAGAAAAAGTTGATGAGATTATGAAAGATGATGCCAGACCATTTGAATGGCAGGAAATTGATTTAAGCCAGCCATTATCAAAGGATTGGGAGTTCAATTTAAAGTATGCTTATAATTATTTTAATCAATATATTTCTATTCAACCACCAAAGATATCCTGCACAACTTGTCATAAAGTTCCAATTTCATCTATACCGGAAATAGTTAAATTAAGCACTCAATTTGATGCAAAGTATCGGGCTGAATTTCCTCCTGGAAGTATATCTTTATTTGCCACATGCATATTTCTATTACCTAACGGAAATTGTGTGTTTGTAGGCGGTTTTAATGCAGATAATATTGAGGAACAACGCCAGATTGCGATGAATATGTGGCATAAGAAATTAAGGCATCAAGTAAAATATGGTGGAGTTCATTATTGGCTTGGAGAGGCAATTTCGCAATCGATAGTTGAGGCTGGTGCTTACACACCGGAATTTATCCAATTTTTTAAGAACATAAAAAGAACTGTGGATCCAAATTTTTTGTTGAGTCCAGAGAAGTTCCATTTTCACAGTTATGAAGATGATATTACCAAATATATTGTTAGAGATGAGGAAGAGGTAATCTGATTTGTAATACTTCATTTTGGTCTAATTATTAGCCCAATGGTTTAACTTTTTTAGAATTTTTTTGGAACCAGTCTTTTAAATTTTCAAATGATCTTAAACCTTGAGCAACTTCTATAGTAATACTATAAATTTCACCTTGAAGTGGTGAAAAATCGTATCCATTTTTTAATAGAAAAATATATGCTAGTAAAGAGCCAATTCTCTTGTTTCCATCTGAAAAATAATGATTTTCAACAATTGCCTTATAAAGTATTGTAACTTGATCCCAAATAGTTAGAACGTTTTGAAACGGAATACCCCACCTTACTTTATCAAGTGTAGACATCAATCCTTGTCGATTTATAAGTTGCGCAGTCTTGATTTCTTCCTCGAATAAAACAATAATATATTCAACTGAAAAAATCCAAATCATTAGTCTTCACCAAGTTTTTTCCATTCCTCACCGTATTTTTCCATAAATTTATTGATTATTTTTCGATCCCTTTCTAATTCTTCCCTAGCAGATATCTTCTGCTCTTCTAAATATTCTCTAAAATAATTTTGAATTAAGAATCGAATGACTTCTGAATCATTTTGAATACCTAACGTGGATTTAATTAAGTTGAAGCGCGAAGCGAGAATCCCTTTTAACTCCGTATGAACAATTTTTGGTTTTTCTTTTTCCATCTTAAAAATCTCATTTATTTTATGAAATTTATTTATTATTATTTATTATTTTTTAATATTTTTTATTATTCTTTAATATTTTTTATTATTCTTTAATATAAAATAAAGTTTTCTGTAATAATTTAAAATTAATTGAAATTAATTGAAAAATTTAAGAAAGATCAACCCAGATAAATTTATTAAATATTATATAGATGTAATAATGATCCGAAAATCAATACAGATGAGCAATAAAGGGTAAAATAATGACTGAAATAAGTTTAAAGGAAAAGTTTAAGCATTTAAGTAAGTTAGAGCAAATGATATTACAATGTATTTCATGCGGAGATTGTCGAGAAGCAACTGATTTTTCCTCAGACCCTCCAAAATGGGGTGTTTGTGTGGCAAGAGACCATACTCCGGGTTTTGAACCTTTCTTTGGTAGAGGGAAAATGCAAATTATCCGTTCTCTTTGGCAAGGTAAATTAGAATTGAGTAAAGATATGGCAGAGGTAATTTATCAATGCCCTACTTGTAATGCTTGTTCAGAAGCCTGTTTTTATGATATAGATAATGCCTCTTTTTATGAAGCCTTAAGAGCAGAATTAGTGGATGCAGGTTATGCCTTAGATGGACATAAGGAAATGAATCAAGCAATGACTGATTTATTAAATCCATATCAACGAGATAAAAAACAGAAAAATGATTGGATAGAAAAACTTGATTTCAAGATAAAAGATGCAAGTTCTGAGAAAGCGGACGTCTTATATTTTGTTGGGTGTACTACTGCTTTAACTCCACAAATTCAAACAGTAGCTATAAACACGGCAAAAGTTCTTAAAAAATTGGGAGTTGATTTTTCAATTTTTGGAGAAAATGAAGTGTGCTGCGGTAGTGTTGCAATACGAACGGGAGATCGGAAAGCGTTTAATTATGTTAGTGATAAAAATCTTGATTTGTTTCAAAAAAGTGGAATTAAAACGATTATTACCAGTTGCGCAGGTTGTTATAGAACCTTAAAACTAGATTATGCTGATTTACTTAAAGATTTAGATGTTAATGTGGTTCATACAATTGAACTTGTATACAAAATAATAAATGAAAAAAATATTCAATTAAAAAATTTAGGAATCAACGCAACTTACCATGATCCTTGTCATACAGGAAGAAACTCAGGAGATACCCCCCTTTACGAAGAACCAAGAGAATTATTAAAAAAAATAGCAAATCTAATAGAAATGGCAACTATTAAAGAAAACGCTAAATGCTGTGGCGCTGGAGGGGGTGTTAAAAAAGCGTTTCCCGAGTTAGCTTTAGAGATTGCAAAGAGCAGAGTTCAAGAAGCGGAAGAAACTGGGGCAGAAAACCTAGTAAGCATCTGCCCCTTCTGTTTCAGAAATATTGACGATGCGATAAAAGCATTGAATTCCAATATGAAAATGGTTGATCTTTTAGAATTAATAGATCAAGCATTAAATTAATTCTTGTAACGCTTTATTATTCAAAAGATAAACAAAATTAGAATATAATATTTATATAATTTATCAACGAAAATAAAATATGGAAAAAATAGATCTACCCGAAGAACACGTATCAGTAAAAGTAAAACTTGCCTTTAGTTTTGGAGGCTTTGCTAATAACATTCTTAATGGATTTGTTTTTGCAAATCTCACATTTTTCTATAATCAGAAATTAGGTGTGGATGCAACACTTTTAGGAATAGCTTGGTTAATATTTGCTATTTGGAACACAATAAATGACCCTATCGCGTCATACTTCATCGATAATACTAGAACTAAAATAGGACGGCGTATTCCTTACATTCGTTATGGGTCGATTTTTTATGGATTAGCCTTTATTTTTTGTTGGTTTCCTATAGCTCCTTTAGATAATGAGATAGCTCTCTTTTTTAATTTTTTAATAGCATTATTTCTTTTAGATACGATGTTTACAATCATTGGTTGCTGTTTTTTTTCTCTCCCGAATGAAATTGCCGTGACAGCTAAGGAACGAGCAAGCGTCATGGTTTATTCTAATGTAATTGGTTTTATAAATATAGTAATAGGAATTGTTCTTCCAATTGTTCTTCTAACCGGTCAAGAAGGAATCCCCGCAATATTTAGTATCACGATACTTATCCTTGGTTTCAGTTGTACATTACTGCTTTTTATAACATCATACTTCATTAAAGAAAATTTGTTCGCACAAATGCAACCCCATGAACCCTTTATAGAAGGGTTAAGATTAACACTTAAAAACAAACCATTTTGGATTTTCATGATACCTTCTTTTTGTATAATGTTAGTATATCCTACTTTACAAACTGGTTTACTTTTTTACATCGACTATGTAGTAGTAGATCAAGATATAATATTGTTTGTGCTTGCCCTTATCATTGGAATTGCATTTGGAATGGGATTTAATCTCAAAAAAATAGCCACTTGGGGTTCAAAAAAGACAGCCATCATATGTTTTTCCCTAATTTCAATCAGTTTTATTATTTTGTTTTTTTTGGGGCAAAATTCCTATGCAGCTGCAATCCCAATTTTTTGTATAGGTATCGGATTCGCTGGGGCTTTAATCACGAATGGTGTTTTAATGGGAGATGCTATTGATAACGATGAATTAATCACCGGAAAACGCCGAGAAGCGATTTATGGTGGAGTTAATGCAATTGTTACAAAGCCAGCGATTTCTATTGCCAATTGGATGTTTCTAGGAATGCTAACAATTTTTGGATTCGTGGAACCAATTATAGAAAATGGGATTTCTATTAAACAACCTCAATCTGAATTAGCCATCATTGGCATTTTAGTTGCGTTTTGTATACTTCCAGCTATATTAATTGGTATAAGCGCATTTGTTTTGCATTGGTATCCATTAGATGGACCTGAATGGCTTAAAAAGAAAAAATATATCATGGAATTACATGAGCAAAAGGAACGTGAATATCTTCAAAAACTTTCCGAAGAGCAAAAATTAAAAACCTAAAACCTCCATAACGCCAAATTAAAGGAATGAATTTCAATCATAAAATAGATGATATGATTAAATTAAAAAAAAAAAAAGATTTAAATTAATTTACTCTATTATCAACTCTTCAAGTTTTTCGGGAGCTTTCGTCAATTTTAAATATCCGTCCTCCGTTATTAATACAGTATCAGAGTGTCGAAAACCTCCTAAGCCAGGTATATAAATTCCAGGTTCAATGCTGATCACCATATTGGGTAGAAGTTCCCGATCGTATCCTTCGGCAATATAGGGCGCCTCGTGTCCGGTGATTCCAAGACCATGACCAGTTCGGTGTATGATATAATCACCATATCCTTGATCAGTGATAAATTTACGAACTTTTTTATCAATCTCGCTCATTATAACTCCAGGTTTTATAAGGTCATATGCAAGAGCCCTTGCTTCAAACATAACTTCAAAAGGCTCCTTTGCTTTCTCAGGAACATAACCTAAAAAGAAAGTTCTTTCAATTTCCACACCGTAGCCATCTACTTGAGCAGACACTATGGAAACATGGGGACCTCCTTCTTCCATCTCAGCAAAGATATTCGGAATAATATGGGGCTCGTGAGAAAAGGAAGGTGGCCAAACAGCACCTACAGTATTGGTTATTATGAAGTTTGCATTGGGGATATCTGTTACTATCTTGGTCGTCATTACATTGGTGACCTCTTGATATAATGCAAATTCCAGCATTTTAGGTTTGCAAATTTTTAGCAACTTTTTATGACCCTTATTTACAACCCGACAGGCATGGATAGTTCGCCCGATCTCATATTCTGTTTTTATAATACGGACCTCATCAATAATATCAGAAATAATTTTCTTTCCGGGCGTTTTTTCTGCGATCCCAGCAGGTATAGCAGATTCTATTCCTACTTTTGCATCATCCTCAATAAGGTTGCGATAATTGTCATACCAATTTTGCCCTTCAGGCGCTGGGAACTCATAATAACTTATAAATTCAAGTTCACACCTTGATCTCGTCTCGACATGACCCTTCTCTAATAGTGGAACTAGTATTTTCGGAATTCCCTCTTTTGCTATTATAAGAATAAAGGGGCGTTCATGTACTTTATTAGCAAAGTTAGTTAAATAATAAATATTCACTGGATCGAAGGAGATATAATAATCCAGACCTTCTTTGCGCATTAAACTTCTTACCTTTTCCAAGCGATTGGACAATTCTTCTCGACTTGGGGGTGAAGTAATCGCTTTTAGTTTGCTATTAATTGTTTTTCGACTCACAATATTTTGATATTAATATAATAAGTAATCATATAAAGTTTCCATAATAAGATTTGAGTATTGGACTAAAAATTCGTCTCTATAAGTAATTTATATATATTTATTTGTTTTTCACTAAAGATAATTAGTTTTAAAAATTTTTAAAAAAATGATCTATTGAAAAAAAATGGATTCAATAATAATTTATTTCACACTTTTAGTTCATAACAGACATATTGCGGAGGAAATTGCAGAAAGGGAAAATTGTGAATTATTGGAATTCGCAGCTGGAAGTATTTTTAGAGTTTTTCAATATTTAATGGGTAAAAAAAGGTTAGCTAAAAAAGCAAAAAAAATTAATGTTGATATTGCAAATTACAATGAAATAATTATTTGTGGGCCTATATGGGGTGGAAAACCTGCTCCGGCTATAAAGGCTTTGCTTGATAATTTGGATATAACAGGAAAGAAAGTGAGATGTTGCTTTACATATTCTCAAGACTACGGAAACTCTGAAGACATTATAACAAGTTTAATACAAAAAAATTCTGGCATTGTTAAAGAGATAAAGTTTAATAAAATTTCGAAAGAATAAATTCAGAGTAGTATAGGTTATTGATATTTGTAAATAATTCCTAAAATTTCCTATTGAGAATGTTATCAAAATGACTATCAAACGAAACGACATAATCAGCATTAAATTTTTGATATAAATAAATTAATGAAGCATCAGTAAAACTAAGCAATCTATTAGGGGCAATATATTTCTTACAAATTTCAACGATTTTTATGAATTCTTGAGGCGTATCTTGAATAACTTGAAAAAAATTATCATTTCCAAAGAATAAGGCAATATACTTTTCTAAAAAAGAAATATTTCCGTGAGAGCGACTAATAGCTAAAGTTAAAGTTTCATTCATTATGGAGTAATTTGTAAAATATTTTGGATTTTCTTCTTCAAATTCGTTAAAAATCTCGTATGCTCTCTCATTATATTGGTCTTTCTTAGATCTTAAAGCGAACAAAAAACTAGTATCTAAAATTATAATCACGATTAATTCGCCCTTAATTTTCTTAAATTTGATATTTATTTTTCAGAGTCCATAGATTAACTCGTCATCAGATTTGTCTAAATGATAAAGAGGCGCATCACTTGCACTTTCTCTAAGTCTTTCTATGAATTCTTTAGTCACAGCAGGTTGATCAATGTTTTCAACAAAGAATTCATTAAGTCTATTATATGTAAATTCGATACTTTTGTCTAACACTTCCTGTTGAGACATTTTTTTCCCTAATTTTAAAGTAATTTCTGCTTGAAGTTTTTCAAGCAATCTCTTATTATTTAATTTTACATTTGCCATAATATTTAATAGAATTCTCTACTTTTTATACTTTTCTACTTTTTAACAAATAGTAATAATTAGCGTATAATTCTTTCGGATTTGAAATATACTGTAAATGCATTGTATTCGTATCTATTACATCCCAAATCCCTTCTGAGGATAAAAAAGAATAGAAAACAAAAATTAAGGAAATTACATTAAGAAGAATAGTGAACAGAAAATATGAAAAAAAATTCAACAGAAAAATCAATCAATATAATTTTTTTTTCTCTTTTATTCCAATTATTAGAAATATTAGATACAAATTAATACCAGTCCCACTTCAGGAATGCATATGGTTCGAATTTATCTTGATCTACTTCGGCTACGGCACTACCTGGGCGCATGGAGTTATCACCCACTATGTATAATGCACCCAACACTTTAACAATCTCTACTTCGCCCCATGGGTCATGTATTGAAGACTTAAGCTCCATTTCAACCTCACCCATCTCCATTGATTTTGGACGGAACTCTACTTCTTCTCTGATTAGGCGAGGATTATAATCGAACCCACGCATCTCAGGCGCAGGAAAATGTTTGTAATTAAAACTGACATTTACAGTATTCTTCATCTTACTAGGAACCATCCCAATTCCGATTAAAACCTTCGGAGCTTCCATATCATTGAATTTACCGCTTAAATTTGCTCGCACCTCAAAGTAACGTGTTCCAAGGCGTTCTGACCATCCTTCAACATCCTTTCCATCACGTTTTAAATGAATATTTGCCATTTTCTTGGGATATCCAAACCATTCACGACCACCTGCTAGAGCCATATCGTCCGTAACATGCATCGCAAGGCAATAGCTACCCTCTTCACCATTGAATTCAGCCCTCAGAAAAAGTGCACTCTCTAAATAGGGTAATCCAAAATTAGTTTTGGGATAGTTAGCAATAAATGCATGAGCAATGGGCATTTGAGCTGGTTTTAGAGGTGGTGGAAGTAATTGTTGGACAATTTCCGGTTTTGTTTCCCATATAACAAGCAACATTTCCGCAGAATAAAAATCATACGTTTCTTTTCTTTTTTTTTCTATTTCATCTAAATTTTTTACAAAACTCATTTTAAAATATCTTCTAATCTAATTAATTAGGTTAATGAAAAATTGCATTTTGTATAATAAATATATTACTATTCATTTTTTTCTCTTACAATAATTTTAAATACAAAAAAATGTAGTATCATTTAATTAAAATTTTAAATAAAAAAGGATAAGAAAAAAAATGAGTGAAGATACTTTAGGTCTTAAAGACAAATTTTGTTTCGGTTTAAGTGCTATACCTGACCAATTAACTTATCAAGCTTTTCAGTTCTTAATTTTTACGTTTTATTTTACTGTAATTGGACTCGATATAACCATGATGCTGCTTATTTATATTTTATGGGGAATATGGAACGCAATAAATGATCCTCTTTTAGGTGCATTATCAGATAGAACAAAGCAAAAAGGTAAATGGGGCAAACGGAAATTTTATTTAACTCTTTCAATAGGTCCTCTCTGTTTGATGATGATATTACTGTTTTGTGTTCCTACTGGCATTGAAGCCTTCTACTTCTTATTCATTATCTTTCTATTTGAATTGGTTTATACACTGTTTGATGTAAATGTGAATGCACTTTTTCCCGAGATGTTTACTACTGAAAAAAAAAGAGCCGCTGTAAATTTATTCGTAAAGGGCTTAACAGTTGTTGCTTTAATAATTGCTTCGCTTCTTCCTACAATACTTGTTCCAACATTAGTTCCTGGAGAGTCTGCTCCAGTTGAAGTAGTTGAAGGAATTAAATTAAATTACATTACTGCGGGAGTAGCTTTAGCAATTTTAACTGCACTAATGTCTTTACCTTTTTTCTTGTGGGGTATTAAGGAAAAAGAAGAAGTTCAAGAACAATTTGAAAAAAGGCCATCATTTCTCAAATCATTGAAAATTACATTTACGAATAAGGAATTTATAAAATTCGTAATAGCAAATACATGTGTATGGTATGTTTTTAATATTTTACCGACCATTTTGACTTTATATTTTGTACATGTTTTTGAACTTTCAGGTAATTCCATATTGATTGGAATATCGTTAATGCTTGCATTCGTAATTGCTGCTTTAATTATGCCTTTACATAGAAAACTTGGAGCAAAAATAGGTATGCGAAATGCGTTCATGTTAACATTAGGTCTTTGGATTTGCGCATTATTTCCATTTGTTTTAGTTTCAGGTGAAGAATTTCTCATTTTAGGCATTATTATTACAGCACTAAACGGAATTCCATTATCTGGAGCGTTATTTTACGTGGATATATTACATGCAGATGTAATAGAAGAAGATGCACTTAAATTTGGTGTAAAGAGATCTGCAAGTTATTATGGTGTTAATGCCTTTATCCATCGATTGGGAATAATTATAACTATGTTAACTATTTGGGTAGTTTTCACTGGAACTGGTTGGGATAAAACTTATACGCCGGTAACAAGCGATCCTGCATTAACCATCATTGGCTTAAAAGTACTAATATTTGTATTTCCTGCAATTGCACTTATTATCGGAATTGTTACCATGAAATTTTATACCTTACATGGAGAAAAACTTGAAAGAATAAGAGAAGAATTGAAAAAATATCCAGAATTAATGCCAAAATAAATTTTCTTTTTTAATTTTTAATTATTTTTTTTTCTATTTATCAATTGATTAGTTATAATCATTTTTTAAAGCAGGAATCTTGAAATTAATAGAAATAATAGAAAATTGCTCTATAAAAATTCTTAGATTAATAATAACTATTTTTTTAATCCCAACATTTCCCTTGCCTCATCAACTGTGGCTGGTTCTCTTCCTATTTCCCGGGCTAATCTAATCATTCGTTCCACTAGTTGTGCATTACTTTTTACTGGTACCCCCTTCTGGTAATAAATAGTATCTTCGAGTCCGGTTCTAACATTACCCCCCATTGACATAGCGATAAGAGTGGTTCGTAAATGGAATTTACCAACTATAACAACTTGCCACGTTGATCCCTCGGGAAGTTGCTCAATCATGCTTAATAGATTCTTTACCGTTGCAGGAGCACCCCCTTTAATTCCCAAAACAAGGCTAAAGTGCAGAGGTGGTATTAAAATGCCTTTATCGACAAGTTCCATAATATTAGCAATATGGCTTAAATCATATACTTCAATCTCAATACCACAACCCAATTTTTTACATCCTTTAACAAATTTTCTATTAAAATCCATTGGATTATCGAATAATCCCCCGCCATAAGGAGTTCTGAATTCAAATGATCCAGCGTTAATGGTAAACATTTCAGGTATAGGCTCAATTGTAAGTAAATTCAATCTTGCTTCCAGTGTTGGTTGCACAATCATGGATTTTACCGCTTTTCTACCATATCTAGTTATGGTTGTAGTTGTTTCAAGGCGTGCACCAATTCCATTACCGATCTGCCTAATAATTGGGCACTTCTCACCAATTAATTTTACTGCTTCATTATATACATTTATATCGGCTGTATTTTGACCATCAGGACCACGTACGTGAAGATGTAGGATTGATGCACCTGCATTATAACATTCCAGAGCATCCTGAGCCTGCTCCTCCGGAGTTATCGGCAACGAAGGATTAGCCCATTTACCATGAATTCCTCCAGTTATCGCAATGGTTATAATTACTTTTTTCTCTGAAAGAAGATTTGGTTTCATTTCTATTATCTCTTTTATATTATTAATTTAGTTTAATGATGACATTATTTAAAATTTTTTATCGGATAAAGCCTTTCTATTATTACATCTTTCTTCTTTATTTTCTTCCAAATATGTCTATAAAATAAAAAGTTTTGCGGATTAAATAAAAAGAAAATGAATTAATAGACCAATTAATTATTCTAAATAGTTCTATTGAGTCGAAAAAATATGTAGAATAATAAAAAATGGCAGATGTAAATTATACTTTCCTTTTATCATTAACGATAATTTTAATTGGGTTTATTCTTAAAAAAGTGAATGTAATCAAGGAAGAAAATGGCAAGATTATTGCAAAAATCATATTTAATGTCACATTACCGGCAATTATCTTAAAGGTAACAAGCACCATTGAATTTAATTTATCATTGAGTTTAATACCATTAATTCACATAATTTTTGGACTTGGAATGCTAGGTATTGCCCTTATTTTATTTAGAAATTATCCACGAAATATAAAAGGGCTAATATTAATGACTGTGATTGGATTTAATGTTGTTCATTTAGCATTTCCATTAGTAGAAGGGATTTGGGGCGAAGAGGGACTACAATATATTGTTCTTGTTGATGCGGGTAATGCTATTACAGTATTTTTACTCTGTTATATCGTGGGTTGCATTTTTTCACCGACACTCAATAATGAAGGAAAAAAAGTGGACTTTAAACATATTGTCAAGCGCTTGTTAAAATCTGCACCTTTAATGAGTTATGTCATAGCCCTTACTATAAATTTTTCGGGTTTCATCATGCCAATTTTTATAACAGATATATTGGATATTTTCGCAAGAGCAAACACAGCCTTAACATTGCTATTATTAGGTATTTATTTGAGTTTCAAATTTGAGAAAGCAGAATGGAAGGTAATTTTAAAAGTTCTCATAATGCGCTATTTATTTGGGCTTTCTATTGGTCTCTCATTGTTCTTTTTCTTACCAATCGACCAATTTCCTCATCTTTATAGAGTTGTTATCACTATTTCGTTAATTTTACCAATAGGTCTTGCAGTTATTCCATTTTCTGTAGAATTTGAGTATGACCAAAAGATAATTAGTATGTTAGTGAATTTGAGTATTATTATCAGTTTTTCTCTGCTATGGATCTTAATTTTACTATTAGGTGCATAATTTTATAGAAAATGATAAGGCCATTTCTTCTGAAATTTTTATCTTACAGCAATTTTTTTAAAAAAGAATAACTTATTTTGATAAAATTGATTTTAATTATCAATTAATCAAATATTACTGGAGAGAATAATTTGATGAAACTTCTGGAAGGAAAATACGCTTTAGTAACTGGTGGAGGGCGTGGTATTGGAAGGGCTGTTGCGCTTGAATTTGCAAAAAATGGTGCTCATGTGGCGATTACGGCTCTTGAAAAGAATGAATTAGATCAGACTCATAAAGAAATTGAAAGTTATGGTGTAAAATGTTTCTCCATTCCAACTGACTTAACTATACTTGAGAATGTGAAAGAGTGTGCCAAAAAATACTTAAAAAATTTCAATAGATGTGATATTCTCGTAAATAATGCCGGGATGACCCATTATTCCTCTCTGATCGATTTTCCTCTTGAAAAAGCTCAAAAATTATTCAATCTAAACTTCATGGCATCCTATATAATGACTAAGCAAATCCTTCCTAATATGGTCGAACATGGTGGCGGAAAAATAATTATGACCTCCTCGGTTCAAGGAAATATTTATTTCAGTGGTCATAAAGTTGCTTATTCTGCCTCTAAAGCAGCTCTTACTGCAATGGCTAAATGTCTGCAAGCTGAAGAGGGTCACAATAATATTCAAGTGAGTGTGATTTTGCCAGGAGCAATCCAAACTAAGTTGATAGAAGATATGAAAGATTTAGGACAAACAAGCCTTAAAGCAGATCCGCCTGAAGCAATTTCACCAATATATTTATTTCTTGCGAGTCATTTGGCAGGACGTCGCTATAATGGTAAAGTTATAAATCAACAATTACTATTCGAGCTATTACCTGAGCTCCAAAAACAAATTGGCGAAGCAGATTACGACATCAAGGAATTGCTTAAATTGATGAAAGGGAAATTAAGCACACAGATTAATGATCTATTTAGAAAAAATTTAGAATTGGTGGACTTTCTGTTAAAATATAAGAAATTAATCTAACTTATATTTACAAAAATTCGTAGTTTTTGAATTATCAACACAACAATTAGAACAAATTCTTTTTTGCAATAACTTTTCAAAGTCATTTTCTTGATATCGTGGTTTTAGATGATATTTCATGATTCGAATTCAAGTGAATGTTTATTGCAATAAGAGAATCTATGTCGGAGATGCTCTTTTAGGATAACGACTTTGTATAATAAGACTTTCATGGAGCATTTTATCCAACATTTCACATCGCAATTCTTTCTCATCATTCCATAAATTATTTAATTCTTCTGGATCGTTCTTACGGTCGAATAAATCTCCATATCCGGGTAATTCTGCATAAACTGTTAATTTATGTGTATCTGTAATTAAATGTCTTACTCTTGTATAAATGGGACCATAAGGACCAACTTCCTCATCTTCTGCGATTAAAAAGTAATCTCTAAGTTTTTTATTGGGGTCCTCTAAAATTGGAGTTATATCAAAACCTTGCATATCGGGAGGTTGATGGCGTTCTTTTATATTCAAAAGGTTTAAAATAGTTGGTGTAAAATCGATTGAACTAACAATAGAGTCAGAAACTGCGGATTTAGTCAATCCAGGTACTTTCCATAATAGTGGAACTTTTAGTAAGCTTTCAAAGGGGGAAGGACCTTTTTCTACCAATCCATGTTCTCCCATTAAATCACCATGATCACTTGTATAAATTATCATTGTATTATCAGCCAAACCTAGTCTTTTTAAGGTGGTTAAGATTTCACCTATAGCATCATCCACCATAGCTAAAGATCCATAAGTTCCAGCAATAAATTTTCGAGCATCTTCTTCTGTTACTTCTAACAACATTGCTCCTTCTATAACCATAGATTCTAAAAAGGGACCTAAAAATTTATGTTTATATAAATTCTCTATATCACTAAAATTCGATGGTAAGTTAATTTTATCTGGTTTGTACATATTTTTATATTTTCCTGGAGGTCCTACGGGATGGTGTGGATCTGGAAATGAACAATGAAAATAAAAAGGTTTGTCTCCATAATCACCATTTGCATATCTTTTGAGAAAAGATATATTACGTTCTTTTATATATGTAGTATTATAAAGATCTTCTGGTAAATTAATATCACAAAAGATTCCAAAAAAATTATCAAAAAATTTCTGATAAATCTTTTCTAATTTGGGTAAATATTCGGGTCCTCTTTCTTTTAACCAATCCAAATAGTGTCCGCAACACATTTGACCATGAGCAATTACGATTTCTACTTCCTCAAATCCATAATATGGGATTGGGAAATTTTCTTTAACGGGATTGTTTCCTGTCTCTTTAGCGAACCAATCACCAGCACTTTCTGTTGATTTATCTTTTTTTTTATATGGAGGTAAAAAGTATTGATAATGCATTTTTCCAACAGCAGCTGTATGATACCCCATTTTTTTCAAAACCTTGGCTAGAGTAGGAATTTCTGTAGATAAACTAATTCCATTGCTTCTAACACCATGCACCATTGGATATAATCCTGTAACCATGCTTGCTCTATTTGGCATACACATAGGATTAGCACAAAAAGCATTGGTGAATCGGATACCATCTTTTGCTATACTATCAATATTTGGTGTTTTTAAAACTAGGTTTCCAGCACAACTCAGATGATCGGCTCGTTGCTGATCGGTCATTATAAACAATACATTCATTTTCTCGCTCATAATTACCAAATTAATAAATTTAATTGTAAGATTTAAATTCTAAATAGTGATTTATTTAAAGAAATTAAGTTTTGATAATAAATTTTTGTTAATTTCTTAAAAACAGTATAATTATATTATTTTTGATAATATCATTTGATTCTTAATTTTCTATCTGAATAACTATCCAAAATTGTAAAAAGTTTAAATACTCACCAACTCAATTTATACTTTGTTTTAAAATCCAATTTTATTAAAAAAAAAATAAAGGAAGGTAAAAAATATGGTATTAGTTATGGTAACTTCATGGTTTCCACCTGGTAAAGCAGCTGAGGCTGGAAAAAAATATCTTGAAGTTATGAAAAAATATCCTGCAGAATCTTTTGAAAAACCTGTTTTATTAATAGGTGTGAGAGCTACTAAAGATGGTATAAAATCGATTTCTATCACTGAGGCTAAAAAGGGTGATTTAGAAAAAGTATTAAATATTGAAATGAAACGTATGCTTATGTTTGGTGCTATCGGAGGATTTAGGTATGAAATTGAAACTTATATTTCAGGAGTAGAAGCCATGTCAATGGTCGGTCTAGGAATGCCAGAATAGAAATATTCTCCACGATAATAGTCTAAAATTAAATACTTTTTTTTTATAAAATTATTACAATTTGATTCTTATTTATTTAAAATTATATGGCTACTTAAGTATCTTTTATATTTGAACTTTTTAATTTAGCATCTAATTAAATTTTCTGATAATACTAATAGATATTTTCCAGATTTATTTTTGTATTACCAGAATTGCACTCTTAATTTATCTTGCACAGTTTTAATTGTTTCAAAATGAGTGTGATCAGTTGTGATGACAATAAATCCTTTCGAGATGCCGATGGATCCAATTAATGCATCCATAATGGGAACGGGTGTTCCATTAACTTTCAATAAATGGATTAATTCACCAAAAACTTTTGCTTCTTTTATTCCTAAGGTAATAATACGCTCTTGTCTTTTTAATTGTACAACCATCCGGTCAAATAATTCTTCTTGAATCTTTAGTTTGATGGGATTTCTCTTTTTAAATTTTTCATTATAAAATCCAGAGTAGATTTCAGCAAGAGAATAGGTTGTTAGGAAGATATTTTGTTTTTTGGATGAGATTTTATGATAATTTTTAATTATTTTTGAATTATCTCGTAAAATCCCTATGATAATATTAGTATCGAGTAAATAAATCTTGATGCCACCTTACTCTATTTCATCTATTAAATGCTCATATCGATTTTGTTTAATTAATTTTTCGATGTCCTTCCAAAGATCTCCATTCTCACGCAAAATACCTCTAAATTCTAATAATGGATCATATTGAGAAGGATCTTGCAAAGCACAAAGGCGCATAATCAATTCGGAATAAGATTCATTTTTCTTCTTCAATTTACTTAATAATTTATATGATTTTTCATTTAATGAAATGGTTTTTTGAGTCATTAAGAGTATTATGTAAATTTGAGTATAAATAGATAACTATTTATTACTATTTAATTAAGTAATATTTAATTTAAAAGGAGGTGCTACCTATAATTTTTTATTGAGCTTCTCAAGCATATCTTTAGTCATTGCCGTAAGGTCAAAGTTTGGATTCCAGGACCATTCTTTTCGTGCTAATGAGTCGTCGATGGTTTTTGGCCAAGAATCGGCGATTGCTTGTCTAAAGTCCGGTTTATACTCGATTTCGAATTCGGGTATGTGTATTTTAATTTCAGCTGCCAATTCCCCTGCAGAAAAAGTCAATCCAGTCACATTATATATATGACGGGTCAATTTTGCACCATCTGCTTCCATTAGGTCGATCATGCAGTTTATACAATCTGGCATATACATCATTGGCAATACAGTGTCTTCTTTAACAAAGCAGGTATATCGTTTATTCTTGATCGCTTCATAGAAGATTTCTACGGCATAATCGGTTGTTCCCCCTCCGGGGGGTGTTTCACTACTGATAATTCCAGGAAGTCTCATTGAGCGAGTGTCAAGACCGAATTTTTTAAAGTAGTATTCTGCTAACAGTTCTCCGGCCACTTTTGTTATTCCATACATCGTAGTGGG
>JAHLWH010000061.1 GCA_019058015.1 Promethearchaeota archaeon
ATAACATTTCTCAAGAGAAAAAAACTTATGATGAATTATGTAGAGAACTAGCTGAAACACAATTAATTATTTTAAAAGGTAAAGTTAAAGCTTCAGAAGTAGAAATTAAGAAAAAAACCAAGGAGATTTATAAATCCTCCTCAACGTATGAAGAAATTTGCTGGTTACTCGCCGAATTAAAAATTTTGGTAGAAAGAAAGTCTATTTTTGAAGATTAAAAAAGGGTTAATAAAATGAAATTGTTAATTTTCACGGAAGGAACAATAATTATGCATACAGATGCCAAAGGCAACTCAAGAGAAGAGATTATAAGACAAAGTCGTAAGGCTATTAACCCATCCCTCAGAGATTGGAAGACTTATATTCCAATAGGCAATTCTCTAAAGAAACTTCAAACTTGGAAAGAAAAAGGTGCAGAAATCCTATATTTAACTTCACGAACAACAGAACATGAGGTCGCACAGATAAAAGAAGTTCTTATAAAAAATGGATTCCCAGAAGGACAACTATTTTTTCGAAAACCAGGAGAACACTATGGTCTTGTTGCTGAACGGATATTACCTAATATTCTTATTGAGGATGATTGTGAGAGTATTGGTGGAAAGAAAGAGATGGTCTATACTCATATCAAACCGCATTTACAAAAAAAAATTACTTTAATAGTTGTGAGAGAATTTGAAGGCATCGATCATCTCCCAGATGATATTTCTAATCTAATAACGTCTAAAATTAAAATCTATTAAATTAAATACATATTTAGTAAAAATCAATTTATGCGATTAGTAACGATAAATAGAAATAAAGTCAGTATCAATGTAGATTCGCCCCAAAAAAGTATAGATCCTATGATATATAGTAATTTCATTGAGCATTTAGGGGAGTGTATTCATAATGGATTATGGACATATGATCCAGTTAATGTTCCTTTAATTAAGGGAAATCCATTTTTAGTAGGAGTACGAAAAGATATATTAGAATCTGTTAAAGACTTAAAAGTCTCAGTTCTCAGAGCATTCGGAGGTTGCTATAGTGATGTATATCATTGGAAAGATGCTATAGGCCCAAGAGAATCTCGAAAAATAGTAAAAAATAAGCAATGGGCAAGGTTCCCTATAAGTATATTTAAGGGACTAGGTCCTAAAATTGAAAATCAATTTGGAACAGATGAATTTTGTCATTTTTGTGAAGCTATTGGGGCTGAACCATACTTAAATATAAATTATTCGACAGGCACACCTGAAGAAGCAGCCCAATGGGTTGAATATTGCAATGGGTCAGTTAATACAGAATATGGGGCTTTAAGAGCAAAAAATGGAAGAGAAAAACCATATAATATTAAATTTTGGGGAATTGCTAATGAAATATGGGGGCGTCAAGAAGTAGGACGTGAAAGACATCCAGAAAATTATGCGAAAAGATACCTCTTGTTTGCAAAAGCAATGAGGGAAAAAGATTCGAATATTAAACTTGTTGCTGTCGGTTGGGTGAAATCGGCGTGGAATCAAGCTGTTTTAGAAGGAATAGGTGAAGAATGGGTAGACTATTTGAGTGTGCATCAATATGTCCCATTACCATTAAAATTATCTACTATTGTGGGGAAAAAACGGAAAACAACAGAAGAATCTTATTATTCACTGATGACAGCAGCACGATTAATTGAGAAAGTTATAAATGACACATGGGAAGATATTACAACGATTTTAGGAAAAAATAGCCGTGTACGTATAGCTTTTGATGAATGGGGTGTCTGGGAAAAAATGAGACAGATAGTAAAAACAAATTATTACCTTCAAGATGGACTTTGTACTAGTGATATGCTTTTAACCTTCCAGAGAATGTCGAGCAAATGCCCAATGGCTAATTGGGCACAGCTTATCAATTGTATAGGCACTATTCGAACAGATCTAGATGGTTTGATCTTGACTCCTGTTTATTTAGCGTTTAAACTTTTTGTTGATCATACATATAATAATTTAATAACTGGTTTGGACATTAAGTGTGAGAAATTTGATTCTAATAAGTTTGGATGTATCCCGAAAACAAATAATGTTCCCTATATTGAATGTAATGCCACTATTAACAATGAAGGTGATAAACTTTCGATAATGTTAATTAATAAACATTTTACGGATGATTTAAACGTCGAACTCGAAATAAATGGATTTGTGCCTAAAGAACAGGGAAATATTATTGAATTAAACAGCCAATCTCCATTTGATTATAATACAATAGAAAATCGAAATAAAATTAAACTAAAACAAAAGAAAATTGACAATATCAAACCTAAAATGATGATTAAATTACCTAAACATTCAGTTATAGTTCTAAAATTAAATAAAAAATAAAATTATTGTTTGAATTTTTTCTAGCTCTTACTATTAAAAAGTTTCTTCTAGCCAATTTATAAGAGGTACAAACCCTTCTTCGGGAAAATCAGTGTGAGTTCCACCTGATATTACAAAAAATTTTTTGTTATCGCCGGGAATTTCATCTAATAATTTCTGAGCCGATTCAACAGTAAAAATTTGATCTTGGTCGCCAACTCCAAGAATTATAGGAATCTTTAATTTCTCGGTCGTTTTTAAACTTTTTGCATCAAATATTTTAAATATTTTCATAAAGCGAAGTGTATATTTAAAATTGAATAGTGGATCATCTAATCCAGTCATACCATCATGTTTATATGATATAACTGGCTTACTTGGGGAAAAAATTGAACTAAATAGAATTTTTAACTTTTCTTTAGTCGACAATGGGGTATATACTCCAGGTTTAGCCTCTATTCCAGCACTCATAAGAATTAAACCATTAATATCTTCTAAGCAATGATTAACGGCAATGAGGGCTGATAAAACGCCCAAACTATGACCTAACAAGATAAGTATTGAAAATTTCTGTTTTAAAAAGGCTATTGTCTCAGTAAGATCCATAATTAATCTTTTTCTACTTGGATAATCACCTCTTTTTCCATCTGATAATCCATGCCCTCTTAAATCCAACCCTAGTACGGTGTAGTCCAGCTTTGATAAATTCTTACCCATTACTTCATAGGGGCCACTATAAGCTGTTATGCCATGTAGAATCAGAATTGCCTTATTAGATTTTTTAGTAGGTTCCCATACTCTTAAAAACAAAGTGATATTATCTTAT
>JAHLWH010000062.1 GCA_019058015.1 Promethearchaeota archaeon
CATTAAATACAGTAGGAGATATTGTATATGAAGCATTAACAACATATTTAGGATGGGAAATTGATTATCACACAAAAGATCTATAAACTTTTTATTTCCCTCGTAATATTTCAATTTTTTTATCAAAAAATCCCGATTTAATAATTTTTTTAGTTTCCTCGTTTTGCAATGCCAATAATTCGATAGGATAAAAATCATTATCTCTGGAATTTGTAACTCTTTGTTTTAAAAATTTTTGTATGGCAATTGAGATAGCATATTTTGAATTATCACATCCAATCCATCTGCGATTTAATCTCTCTGCCACATGTAAAGTTGTTCCAGAACCACAAAAAAAATCTGCAATTAAATCACCCTCATTACTTCCTATCTGAATTAATCGTTCTAATAACATCGGATGTTTTTGAGTAGGATATCCGGTCCATTCTGATGAAGCTGGTTGAATACATGGTATCCGCCAAACATCATCGGCTTTTTTATCATGAACAATTCTGTATTTTACATGACCATTTTCATCCTTTACATTCTTCAAGACACCATTTACCGATTCTCGCATTAATTGCTTGATTGGTTTATCTCTTTTAAGGCGGAGTTCATTAAAAGTATAAGATCTTCCTTTAGAATAAATTAAAATATTATCATGAGCTCTTGGAAGATTATTCTTTCCAGCTGAATATTTATTATAGTAATACCATATAATTTCATTAACAAATCTCTCCTTTCCGAATATTTCATCCAATATTGCTCTTATATAATGTGAAACGTGCCAATCTAAATGAATAATAATAAGCCCATTACTTGCTAAAAGTTCTTTCATTAAAATTAAACGTTCATACATCATTTGATGATATATATCTAAATTCTTTCCCCAATTGTCTTTATACCCAAATTCCTTAATTATATTTCCGCCCATCCGTATTTTTAAAATATAATTGGAACCCGTAGCAAAGGGAGGGTCGATGTAAATTAAATTAATCTTGCCCGTAAATTCTGAGAGTAAAAAGATCATTACAAGCTTATTATCTCCCCAAAAAAGTTGATTAAGCCAAAAATTAGAACTGAAGTCATTTAGATCTCCAATCAGCTTAATCCTTTCAAAATTAATCTTATTAGTTTTTATACCATCAATATTAAATTCTTTTCTATTTCCCCAAGTAAGTCTAACCATTTTTCTTTCCCTCAAATGAAATAACTATGTTAATTAATCTATATTTAAATCAAGGTTTACCTGCACCTTGATTTTCAGGGTAAATAAATTCGAATTTATTAGTAAGTGATTTATGATTAAGCCATTTTTTTATATTTTTATCCCAAAGATGACAATCCAACGGATTTGGATGTTTGAATTTATCAAATAAATTATTAACAAAAAGATCTCCTTTAACTAAATCAAAAAATAGAAGATAATGCTCTACTTCGAAATAATTAAATAAGTGAGTAACAATTCGCTTAAAATGATTAAAATCTGAATCTGGTAAACAAAATTTTAAATATAATCCATTTTCAAATTTTATTATTTTGTCTTCTTCTTTTAAATAATATTCTCCCTCTATTTCATAAATGAATCCATAATTAAGGAAATTAAAAATTTTAATAATTATTTCGATTTGTTCGCGTGTCAAATCTGGAACAATTGCGTAAAATTTGAATTTAAGACCTGTATTTTCTCTAAGCTTTATTTGAGGAAAAATTAATTTTTTATTAATCAAATCTTTAATGTTGTTTAACCTTGATTTGTGTCTTAATTTTATCATATCTAAAAAATTTTGACCATTAAAATCTATGATATTCTGGAAATCTCGGTTGAATTTTCCTTTAATATTTTTATCATCTCTCTCAGAGACATTAAAAACTTTTAAATCAATAGAAGGATCAAAATTCTTATCAAATAAAATTTTTTGAACAAGTATTTCAAAAGTTTGGTATCCAAAATAAAAACCATTAGGATCAATATTAAAATTAAAATTTAATATTGGAATGATTTTTTTAACTGAAAATGATAAATATTCATCAATTTCTCTTTTGCTTTTTAAAACCCAGTTCAGGTATGAGAAATTGGGATTTTTAGAGGGGAAAATAAATTGAAAAAGATAAGAGTTTGCATTTTCTAATGAAGCTGTATATTTTATACTTTTGAATCCCAATGGAAATAACATTTTCCAATCAATTTCATTAGGGAGGCTTGGTTTTAGAAATAAATGATAATGTTCTAAACCGAATTTTTGATATGCAGGAATGAAATCAATATTTTTAATATATTTTGAATATTTAATAATTTTTGAAAGATCATCATTTTTTACAAATTTTTCTTCAAAATTTTTATATAAATCTTCTATTTCTCTAAAAATTTCTAAATCCAATATTATTTCTTTTTTTGATTTCAGATTTTTTAAATAGGTTTCAAATGATATTTTTTTAACTAAATCGTCATTGAAATTAATAAGATCTAACCTTTCTTCTTTATAATTTGAAAAAATTTTTTCATTTTTAATAAGAGCGATACTGTATTTTGATAACTCATTAAAAAAATCTGGAGTATAAAAGAAATTATTATTTTCGACATCAAAAAAATCTTCAAGACTAAAAATCGATATGATATACGAAGTGAGGAATTCTTTTAAAAGAATTAAATCACTCTTAAATAAATTATAAATAAAACCTAACAAGTTTAATTTTTCTTTGTCATTTAACTCAACACTATATAAATGTAAATAGATATATTTTTTACCAGAAATTATGTCAATGCTTTTATTGATATTAATTCTAGGAAATATTTGCTTGAGAGCGTAAATCTTTTTTTCTACAGAGATAAAATCTTTTATTATTAGAGAATAAAAAGTTGGGCAAATTTTTCTGGTAGAAATACAGGTAATTAAAAATGGAACCGCTCCTGGAATATCAGCTTGAACAGTTTGAGTTAATCTTGCATCTATATCTTCAAATGTAATTTTCTTTATTCGATATTCCTTTAGAATTTTTTTTATTTTATGAATTTTTGAAGTATATATATTTTCCGCTAATTCCTTCTTTGTCAAAATTACTCCAATCGTGCTTAGATTGAAAATTTTAAGCTTTTCAAAAACCTTTAGTAATTGTAAAGTGTTTTGATAATTTTCTTTAATCTTGTTATAATCGGAATTTCTATTAAAATAAATAGCAACTAAATTAAAAATATCTTTTTTTAGCTTAAAGAAATGATATTCAATATTTTCTTTGAATTTTGGACCAATTCCATTTTGATCAATATAGTGAAATAGCATATGTTCATTTTTTAGTTCAGGGTGGATTTTTAGGATATTTTCTGCGAGTTTTATTAACTTTAAAATGGTAGATATCTGTTCTTTAAAATAAAAAAATCCGAATGATTTATTTAAATTAATTATATTGAGAAAAAATTGTTTTAATTCCGGGTCCTCATAAAAGATATTTAAAATCTTTTTTAGATCCTTAATATTATTTCTCTGAGTTAATAAATAACTAAATAGGTCACTTTTTACTTTCTTTAATTGTTTCCATTTTTCCTCAAAACTAAAACCGGAAGTTGCAAACCATCTAATTCTATCGAGGAGTATAAGATCTAATAGATCCATAACCTTTTCTTCTTTAGGAATATATTTTAAAGAAGGAGAAAATATTAGGTGCTCATTAAAATCTTTATCTTCTCTAAGTAATAGTTTTTTATTCATAACTTTCTTTTTAAAATAATTTAAATTAAGATAGTTTTCATGAAAATCAAATTTTAGTAGAAGGAATTTCTTGATAATCCCATAATTTTTTAAAGTTCTAAAGTATTTCTTTAAATCGTCAACATATTTCATAGGGATAACAAAAATTCCTGTAACTTCAATCCCAAATTTCGATTCTTGAGTTCTATTTACCCAATAAAACGGTAAATGCTCTAATATTTTTTGTGTCTTATAATTTCCTAGTTGAGGGTTAAAATACAAATAACAATAAATCGTATTTAAAAAATAATAATCAGAATTTACTTGATAATTCGGAGATATCATTGATAGCGGTAAAAAGTTTTTAAAATACCTGGTAAATTTCTTTAAAGTGAAGGTAGTTTGAATTTTATTCTCTAGTGTTAATCTCTTAAAAATATCTTTAAAATCTTTTCTTCTTATATATCGTTTTTTAATTTGAAAAATCTTAAAAATGAGGTAAAAAAATTCTAACTCATCTTCATTCTCAAAATGACCTTCCATAATGTTATATGTATGAATATCAGCAAAAACATCATATTCCTCATCAAGATTTATAAATAAAAATGAGTATTTATGGATATAATCAAATAGAAATTTTATATTTTTAATTACGATATTCCCAATTCTAAATCCATATCGAGCGTATAAGGGATTTTTTTTAAATTTTTCTTCCCATATATCAAAATTTGGAAGTTTCCTTAAGATTTCTGAAGTAATTAATAAAATTATTATTTTTAAAGTAGAATAATTTTCCAACGATTCAGGAATAAAACAAGAAAAAGTTTCACGTAAAAGTATAAATTTGATAATATTTTTTAAATTAAAATCTATTTCCAAAATATATCTTTCTTCCTCATGATTTCTCTTGACTCCAAAATCAATCAAAGTATCTTCAAATGTAATGGTAGTATTATCTTTTATAAGTTCAATTTTAAAAGGGTGGCGTAATGGATCTCTTTCTATATGGCTTCCAATTTCACGCAAAAGATAATTAAACCAATAACTGATATTTTCTTGAGTAATTTGAGCTTCAAAATATTCTTCTAACATAATGCAATAGTTATTTTTCTCTAAATTCTATTCATATAATTAGATCTATTTTAATTTTTAAGATTTATTTTTTAAATCTTTATTTTTGGAAATATTTACGACATTGACATTGTTTATGTGGGATTACAGGAATTTTTATTATTTCATAATTAAATAAATCTACAATGATAAAGTGACCTCGAGATGAATTTATATAACCACATATATCATTGATAATGTTCTGCGAAATTATTGAGCCTGTAGCTATTACAACATCTCCAATATTTCCTGTTTTTTTAAGAGAATTAAATACAGATTGTTTATTTGTTCTAAAACGTAAATATTTATCTCCAAAAATGCACCTTAGACAAGCAGTTTCCTCTGGGTAATAGTTAAATAAATCTCCAGTAGTTTGATTTACTACTCCCCAATAAAATGGTTTCCTATTTTTTATACATAGATCATTAATCAAATAGGGTGCTCCAAATAAATCAAGAGCATTTATAATATAGTCATTTGTCTTAATAATTTTGTTAATTTCATCAATATCTCTTAGATATTCAGCCTCATTAATTTCTAATATATTTAATTCTTTAGGATAATTTATATTAATATTATGAATTTCAATATTAGCATTCGGATTTATTTTTAATAATCTCTCTTTAGCTTTCTTAACTTTTATTTTTCCAACATCTTCTGGTGTATATAATGTTTGTCGATTTAAATTAGATAATTCAATTTTGTCATGATCTATTAAAATGAAATTATGAACACCACTGTAAATTAATCCCAGTAAAACGTTAGTTCCAATCCCACCAACACCAAAAACAACAACTCGTGCATCACGAATTTTTTTCTGATCAATCAATGGATGTGAAATTTGACGATCCCATCTTTCAATATCATCATCGTTTAACATTGTATTATTTTGATTTCTAATAGTCTGCTCTATAAGTTGGTAATATTCATATTGTCTTAGAAAAATCTTTAATTTGACCTCTTTTAATTTACTTTGTTTAAAATATCTTTTTTCAATGTTTTTTTTTGTTATCATTTTTCTGAGGTCTTCTTCACTTTTTGGAGTAATAACTCCTGTTTTTGTATTGTTATCTTTCCTCAAGGTTTTTTTTTACCTTTCCTTTTTCATGAAGCTCTCTTCTCCTAATCCCTTTAGAAAATTCTCTCTTAAATCTAGATCATAAAATTCAAGATCTTCTAAGTTATTATTCACTTTTACAAAATTCTTTAGAACACAGCGGAATTTAAAGTTTAAATTATTGAGGAGATACTTCATATTTAAATTTTTTGATAATGTTTGACATGTAATCCATTCAAAACCCTTTTTTTTAATTTGTTTTATTGTTTTTGAATACGTAAATGTTCCAATTCCTTTTTTTCTATATTTATTCTTAATAATCACTCCCATATTAACAGATTTTGGAAATACAGGGTTAAAATCATTTACTATTGAGTAATCACAAAGCCCAATGATTTCGTTTTTATAATCTTTATCACTAAAATAAATTACATTAACAGAGTATCTAGGATCTTTCAGTTGCCTGAAATAGAGCTTTTGGGGTATCTTAACGGCAAATGGATCGGTGTAATATTCTTCAAAAAGTTCCCATAATAAATCCTTTAATTCAGTTTTTTCTTGATGTTCTAAAGTTCTAATTTTTAAGGAATCTATAATGCCCATTGTTATATTTTCAGTAAGATATTTATATAAATTCTAAGATATTGTTATACTTCAGATTTATTTTAAAATCAAATTTTTTCAATAAATTATTCCATATCTACAAATAAATTGTTATTTTAATATTTTAGTTTGTTGTAGTTATTAGAATATTATGCTTTACTAAAAAATTATTTAAATTCTAACTGTATACGTAAAATAAAATTTATTTAAAACTTAAAATGAAATGTTATTATAAGTATTTTAAAAAATTTTAAGAAAATAGAATAAATAGGTTGATTATTGTGGGATTTATTTCTGGATTAAAAGAATTATTTAAGAAAGGTATTTTTGCTTTTATCTTATTATCGTTTATTCTAGCTTGGTTTTTAATCTTATTCGGAATAACTTTCATTCCTTCCGCAAATTTTCACATTTTTGCAGGATGGTTTATTGCCATTTTAATTGGATTTAATATTGTTTTATTTTTCTTTTCGTTTTTTAAATCTGTTGATAAAATGGGAACAGCTCTAATAGTAATTGCATTTATAATTTCATTACCCTTATTAATTATTTTTGCTGAAATCGTTGGATTATTTTTTATATTTTGCTTCTTCGCCAATCTTATTTTAACATCATTTTTCTACTTTAAAGTTTCAATAGACTCCGCTACAAAAGTAGATGATTATTTATATAAAAAGAAAGGCTCCAGAAAAGTAACACGAACACTAGAATTTTTAATTTTTGGAATTCTTGATTTATGGTTATTAATACGCACAGCTATTTTTTTTGGGAGTATAAACCCAGCAAGCTTTATCATATTCCAAATTATTTTCTATGTTAATTTAATATTAATAGGATTTGTAATATTACGACTTTTATTTACAAAAAAATTCGCTGCATATATCACCTTATTTTTTCTATTATCGTTATTTTATGTTATCTATATAGCTATTGATATATTTGCTGAGATAATTTTTACCGGTCTTGGAACTTATAATTGGATTTCGTTCTTCATTGATTTAATTCTATTTTTATATATTATTGGGGCGATTTACGACAGAGTTGATTACTTAAAAGAAAAACTCATAATATTTAGAGCAGATACGATTGCTTTATTCGTTATAATAATTAAGCTCCTAGTACAAATTAATGAATTATTGAATTTAGGGGCTCCACCAGATGTCACTGAAGAATTGATGGTGCTATTTGTATTCATTGCCTTTAATTTGCTAATTGGAATTTATTCGATTTTTGCTCATAAAGAGGGAAAAACTGGAAAATAGGTCATTTTATTAATTCACTATTTTTTCTCATATTTAATATTTAAATTCTCGGTAGATCACAAAGCTTATATGGATGATAGAATTGATGATCTTTACAATAAACTTGGGCAATTATTTGTAGCAGTGGAAAAAATAACTGATAATGTTGCGTTAATAAAAAATAATCTTGATACGATTTCTAAGACTAAGGGATCATTTGGTTTAAAAGCGATTGCAAAATCAAGCCTTCTAAAAGATTTTGAACCTATTGAAGGTATAGGGACTGGAACTAAAAGATATAAATTATTTTTCAGATTTATTAAGGATGAGTGGAAATCAACTGTAAATGATTTTTTGATTGGAGTGAAACAACAAGATCGATCCTCTAATTATGATTTAAAAGCATTGGGTATAAGAATTCATATTAATGATACACGAAAATTACGACAATTAGCTAAAAAAGTTCTTTCACTCCTTCACATCTCGTGTGAGATAAATAATATTGATAGTACAGGTATTTTACGTGAAATTATACAAGAAATTAATGTAAAAAGTGATGTAATGGTAAAAGATCTTAGAGAGAAAATTCGACATTAAAAGCAATAATCGAAGTTAGAAATTAAAATTTTAAATTCTATTCTGAATTTAATAAAAGCTTATATTGTTAATTAAAAAAGGTAAGAAATCTATAAATTAACAAGAATTATTCGAATATTATCAGTGAGAATAAGTTATTATGAAAGAAAATACGATACTACAGAATTTTTATAAAACCTTAGAAGTTAAAGGCTATAGAGGACAAATAATTTCTGCAAAACACATTCCAGACTTGCGGAACGATATTCGAAAGTATCATGAGCAGAATCTTATTTATCCAGAGTTATATAAAGAATATAAAGCGTATTTTGAGTTTGAGCCGGATGTGGATTTCGCTCAGATAAATTCTCTTTTCGTTATCGCGGTTCCCGTACCTCAATTTAAGGTTTCTTTCCATTGGAATAAAAAGGAGATTTCTTTACTTATTCCCCCTACATATTTACATGGTCTTGAGATAATTAATAAAGTGAAGGAACTTCTAACCGAGATATTAAAGCCAGATGGATATAATATCGCATATGCCACCCTTCCTCAAAAAACATTAGCCGTACGTAGTGGATTAGCCGAATATGGGAGAAATAATATTACTTATGTGCTGGGAATGGGCAGTTTTCATCGCTTAACAGCGTTTTATTCGGACTTTCTTGTTGAGCAAGATAATTGGCAAGAACTACGAATCATGGACATGTGTAAGGAGTGTTCTGCCTGTGTTCGAAAGTGTCCCACAGGAGCAATCCCAACGGATCGCTTTCTATTACGTGTTGAGCGGTGTCTTACATATCATAATGAACAACCGGGAGATATTTCCTTTCCAGATTGGATTGATCCTACATGGCATAATTGTTTAGTTGGTTGCCTTCATTGTCAGAAAGTATGTCCTGCAAATAAAAAGGTTATAAATTGGACCGAACCTGGACCAACATTCAGTGAAGAGGAGACAAAATTGATCTTAAGTGGAAAAAATATAGATCAGCTGTCCGAAGAGACGAAAAAGAAAATAGAGGAGCATGATTTGCTTGACTATTTTGAGGTCATTCCAAGAAATTTAGGTGTTTGGTTATAAGAAAATTCCTATGAAAAAATTAATACAACGTTTGCTATACTTAATTGACGATATGTTTGATAATTTGAAAGAAGAATCGATTAAGGAGTTGAAATATAACTCTAACACCTTGTTGAATCACTTTTGTATTTTTATCATAAAGAGAGATTTTTTAAATATATTAAGTTAATTTAAAGTGATAAACCATAAAAAATGAAATTTTTACAATATTATAGAGTTGAAAATAATGAGCTATGAAGATATAATTTATGAAAAAAAAGAGGGTGTTGCTCGCATAACTATCAATCGGCCTCAGCGTTATAACGCGTGCACACAGCACACCGTTCATGAATTGATCGACGCTTTCAATCGGTGCATGGACAATGAAATTGGCGTTGTGGTATTCACCGGTGCTGGGGACAGGGCGGTTGGTACCGGTGGGGATCAAACGACCCGCGAGAAGGGCGGCTACAAGGGAGAGTATATGTTGCCGTTAGAAGTAGGCTGGCAACGCGTGACGCTTCTGATCCGTACCTTGCCCAAGCCAGTCATCGCTCGAGTGAATGGGTACGCGATCGGGGGAGGTCATGTATGGCACGTTAATTGTGATCTCAGCATTGCAGCAGAGCATGCGCAGCTTGGGCAAGCAGGTCCTCGCGTAGGTTCTTTTGATCCAGGGTATGGAACTGGTGACTTAATGCGTGCCGTAGGCATGAAACGTGCTAAAGAAATTTGGTTTCTGTGTCGTCGATATACTGCACAACAAGCATTAGAAATGGGACTTGTGAATGCTGTTGTACCGTATGAAAAATTGGACGAGGAAGTGGATAAATGGTGTCAAGAACTGTTAGAAAAGAGCCCAACGGCGCTGAAAATGCTGAAATATGCTTTCTTGGCCGAAACTGATGGAGTAACAGGTATCACACAGTTAGGAGTTGGGGGACTAGGTCTTTACTATGGCACTGAGGAGGCTGTGGAAGGAAAGAATGCATTTTTAGAAAAACGCAAACCTGATTTTAATAAATTCAGAAAATAGTGAGGGTATGGATATTAAAAAAATTTGTATAATTGGAGCAGGTATTATGGGTCATGGGATTGCTCAATTAGTTGCAACTCATGGGTATGATGTAAACCTTGTAGATGTAAATGATGAAGTTTTAAATAAAGCCAAAGCCTCTATTGAAAAGAGTCTTAACAGATTTTTTGTAGCAAAAAATAAGATTACTGCTGAAGAGGCTGATAAAATTCTAGATAGGATTAGTTTAAATGTTAATAGGGATGATGCAGTTAAAGACGTACAAATGGTAATTGAGGCTGTGTTTGAAGATATGACTTTAAAGCAGCAATTATTCTCTGAGCTGGATGCTATATGCGATAAAGATGTAATTCTTGCGTCTAATACCTCTTCATTAAGTATAACAGATATTGCCTTAAAATCTAAAAATCAAGAAA
>JAHLWH010000063.1 GCA_019058015.1 Promethearchaeota archaeon
AAAAAAAAAAAAAAAATAAAGGAGTTGATGTTAATGAAAAAAAAAGTTTCCATAATAATAATAGATGGAGAGGAATATTCGATATCTGAAGATAGAAAAAATATTAAAGGAAAAGAGAAGAAATATACAATAGACGAATTTCGAGAAGAAAAAGCAAAAAAAATTCCAATTTTCGTGGCACCGCCTAAAACAGTCAGAGAAGGTGTTGTTTTTGGTTTTTCTAAAAAAGAGGACCATGAAAAATGGCTTAAAGAGAATGGACTTTATGAAGATCATGAACTTCAAAAAAAAATACTGGAAAAAGTAAAACATAAACTATCCTCTGAAGGATACGAAAAATTCAAAAAACACCAAATAGAGGAAGTAAAAGAAGCAACAACAAAATTTGAGGAATTTATGAAAAAACATAATTTGAAATCTGATGAAATTGAAAAGATAAAGAAGCTCTTAAGAGATGACCCATATTTTGGAAAACATACAAATAGCATATATCTTTACCATGATATTTGGTTTCAAAGATGGGGGATAGCACTTCCAGGAAAAACCTGGCCTTGGGAGTTCTGTGGAAAATTTTATAATGATTTTCGTGATTTTGGTTTTAATGATAAAGCATCTTCATACTGGCAAACCGATAAAGCCATACTCTTTCAGCATATAAATTTTGAAGGAGCTCAATTTTATTGTCACCAAGCTTCCATAGGTGATTTGAGGCCTTATGGTTGGAATGATAAAGTATCATCAGCACTAGTGCTTTAAATATAACACTATGATTAACTGTAAATTCAAAAGAAGTGGGTTTATTTCATAGTTTTGTATTAAATTAGAAATCCAAATATTTGAGTAAATTTAAAAAAAGAGAAAACGAATTATTGTAAAAAAGAACTAACATTTAAATAAAATCTTAATTACTTTCTTTTTCTTATTTGACGATTTTAATCCAGTAATAAACAAATAAAAATATTAATACCAAAAAAAGATTTTATTAGAGAAAAGTGATATTGGGAGGAGTATGAAAAAAATGAAAATGAAAATATGTTCACAAATAATAATGCTCCTTCTATTAACTATCATAATATTATTAGAATTCAACATTGTTGGAGTAATTACATTACTTTTTAATGCAAACGGAGAAGCTTCTCAAGATAATAACGATTTTGTTTTAATTTTCGGTGCTAGCTCATCTCCTGTAGATCTAGATCCACAATATGCTTGGGATAGTGCTTCCATTGATGTTATTGATCAAGTTTGCGAGGGGTTATATACCTATAATTTATCTGATCCAGAACTTGCAATTATTCCGAGTCTTGCTATAGTAGACGGTACATGGACGATAAATGGGTTAATCTATACTGTTCCGCTTAGACAGGGGGTTACATTTCACGATGGAACTAAATTTAATGCGACAGCTGTTAAATGGACATTCGATAGATTGGCTTATCTTATGAATGCAACCGGAACTCTCCCCGCCTCTGTGGGTGTAACCCAATTTAAGGATTTATATAAAAATAAAAATATGCCAATTATAAATAATACTGTAATCATTGACGAATATACTGTAGGTTTTGTGTTAAATACTCCTTTCACACCATTCCAAGCATTATTATGTTTCAGTGGTTCATACATTTTATCGCCTACATCAACTAACGCGACTGGCTACATTGATATGGCAACTGGAGATTTAGTTGGGACTGGCCCTTTTGTATATGATTCATATACTGAGGATGTTGAGGTGAAATTCCATGCTTTTGAAAATTACTGGGATGGTGCTCCGAACGTCAATAATTTAACTTTTTCAATAATTAATAATCCAACACATAGAAACCAAGCTTTATTAAACGGCACGATTGACTTTTTAGACGATCCTTTACCGAACATGTTGAATACTTTCGAAACTGATCCCAATATAACTTTAGTATCTACACAAGATTCGTTCATCCGATATCTTGGGATGAACAACAAACAAATTAATAAAACGTGGAGACAAGCAATTTCCTACGCGATTAATTATTCTTATATTATTAATGAAATTATGGAAGGTCAGGCTGTAAGATTGAAATCTCCTATTCCTATCGGTATCAGATGGGCTAATTGGTCATTTAACGTAGCCATTTATAATATTACAAAAGCAAGACAAATCCTCGTTGATGCTGGCGTTTGTAGCTTTGACGTATATAGTGATACTGAATGGATAAATGCAACACTAGCAATGTATAATTATACGTATAATATAGGTAATATAGTTCGAGAAAGCATTGGGTACTTATTACAGGAGAATCTTAGACAAATTGGAATTAATGTAACATTAGCTGGTATGAATTGGACAGATTTTATTCATAGATTATATGAGTTGACCCATTATACCAGAGATATGATACAACTTTATTTCTTTGGATGGGTGCCTGATTACAACGATCCGAGCAATTTCATTAATTCGTTATTGTCTAATACATCCTCATCAAACACTGCGCAATACTATAATTATACGATACAGTTATGGATGGATCAAGCTCTTAATGAAACCAATGATATTTTGAGAAGACAATTATATGATAACATTCAAAAAGTACTTGTTGAAGATCACATGCCCTGGGCATTCGGCTATGTTGGATTTATCCGATATGCTTATCGTAGCGATATTATTGGCTATCAATCAAACTCATTGGGAAAAAAGCGGTTTTATGATATATCACAAAAGGAACTAGATAATGGTCTTGATAACGGAGTTTATGTAATTAGTATAATATGCTCTGGAATTGGTGCAGTATGCGGGATTGCGATTGTTAATATTGTTCCTAAGAGAATTTCTATAAGAAAAGCGGTAAAAAAAATTATCAAGGAAATGGAATCAGAGGGTATGCCTATATTTAGAAAATATCAAGATTTAATAAAGAAATTGGAAGATATGCGGGGTGAATTTTCTAAGAAAAATAAAAGAGAAATTATGGATGTATTTAAAGACTATATTGAATTAAAAGCCGAAGATAAGCATGTTGTGCTAAAAAGTTTTCAGAAATTAGCAAATGAAAAAATAAAAAGTGAAATGATGAAAAAAATTATCGAGGAAATGAAATCAGAGGGTATGCCTATAGATAGAAAATATCAAAATTTGATAAAGAAATTAGAGGATATGTGGAAGGAACTTTCTGAAAAATATTTAAGAAAAATTATGGATGTAATTAAAAAATATATTGAATTAAAAGCCGAAGATAAGCAAGCTATGCTAGAATGTTTTCAGAAATTAGCAAGTGAATTCTTACTTGCGTGTAAATTATGCCAACAAAAAAATTTTGATGAGGGTTTACATAAATTTCAAAAAGTTGCAAAAATGGCTAAAAAAGAAGGGTTTGGTGACCTTGCTAAAGAAGCAAAAGTTTCTAAATCGGAGTTTTTAATAGAAAAAAAGATACTTCTCGGGGAGGTAAAAAAAAATGCGGGATAAGAATCAAGATTATGAAAAGAGGGTATCAAGTCAGGTTGAGTGCGAAGAAATGAGATTAATGAAAAAAAGATATTGGAAATTGATTTTGTACATTCTTCAGATTATTTTAGTAATGTATATTTCTAGTATGATTATAGATCCTATTTTAGCTGTGATAATTGGTGTTTTGATGGGAACAATTATTACTATGGTAATTACAATCTTCGAACGAATAAAAAAGGAAAAAAAAGTTAAAATTCAAGATATAATTGATTTTGTTGCGACAATTTTGAAAGGTTTACCCTTTGTGAGAGATATACCCATTGAATTAAAGCAAATTATTAAATCTCCTTATGATAGGGTCAAAATAAGCAAAATGAAAAAATATCTATATCTGATCCACAAATTTATTAAAACTAAAAATTTTAAACGCTCTGGTAAATATTCTAAAGATGATGCAATAAAAAACCTCAAAGAGATTAAGAAAAGTGCAGAAAAATATAATTTCACGGACATCTTCGATGAAACAAAATTTTTATTAACATCTACCAAATAATTAAACTCTTTTTTTCCTTTTTATCTTTTTTTAATAATTAATTTTGAAAGAAAATCCAGAATGGGATTAAATATAGGCATAAAAAAGATAATTATTGTGATTATTTGCATATTTATAAGAGGATTGGTTACGTTCAACGGCTGAAAAAATTACCAAACAGGCAGTTAGCTTTACTAAACATGCTCATAGAAAGAAAATAGGGATGTTCAACAACATCCCTGTAAAGTTCTTAAAAATAATCAAGATAATTTCAATTGTTTTAAAAATATTGGAGAACCGTAAAAATTAAGAATATTAAATTTAACATTCATATATCGTAATCTTCTAATATTTTGTTAATGTCTTTATCTTGTAGGAATTTTCTCGCGTCTGTATAGCGATTCACTCCAAATTTTCCAAGTATCTTTTTTATTCGTCTATTAAGAGTGCTATATGATATTTTATATTCGGACAGAAGCTCTTTAATTGTTTTCCAGTTCTCTATATCGTTTAAAAATTTCTCTACTTCTTTTTTTATCTCATTTTTACCTCGTAGGAATTCTCTTGCATCTATTAAAGTTATAATTTATAATTTATACGACAATAAACAAAAAACAAAGATATTCTCAAATTTTTTTTAAAATTTTTTATTATAAAACTTATCAAATAAATAATTTATAAGAACTGAGAACCGTTGAATGAAGAATTAGAAAAATTATCCAAAAAGGAATTGATTAATTACATTGAGGACTTCTCGAAAAACTGGATTTTCTTGTTTTGTTTTCAAGATCTTAACAGAGTTTCAGATAATTTTTTTAGTTCTTCTACTGATTTTTTTACATTCTTAACAAATACAAATTCTTTTTTATCATCGGTAACTTTTAACCCCTATTTCTTTCGGGTTCTTTTTTCTGTTTTGTCTTGATATATCTTTCAACCCAGTTTTTGAGATAAAGAGATATGGAAATGTTTTAGGGGGTATTTTATTTCCTAGATAAATTTCTTCTAAATGCCATATCATAAATTTTTCATAAAAATAATGTCATATTACAACTAAAAAAATAAAGCTTTAAAATATTTATATATTTAATTTTTCCTTTTAATTTGTTTTTTGAACGTTGTTAAATCTATAAATTTATGAATATATACTTTTTAAGGCTCATAATATTGAGGTGCAAGGCTTTCATAGTAATTTTATAGTATTTTTTTTTTGTCATATATATTTAAATTAAATAAATAAGTAGAAATTAAAATATGAAATCTCATAAACTTCAAAGATTAGGAAAATACAAATTTGAGAGTGGTAGTGTCATAGAATTTGTTATTGACATTGATACTGCCAAGGACTACGGATTAGATGAATCACTGAAATTTTTTGTTTCTGCTACTGAGGACTTCGTAAAATGCAGTGATCATAGTTTTAACATAAATAGAGCGAAAGTGCGTAAGATGCCTGAAGAGGAATCTAATTTAAAGCAATTATTAGTGAAAGATAATGCAAAAGGTCTGGAGAAAATTAGGAAAGCCAACATGTTTATGAAAGAAGAACCTAAGAAAATAAAAGATTCAGAAGAGTATAAGAAACTTTGTATTTTACGTGCTAGAGAGTTCAAAGAGAAAGTGATGGCCATAGATTTGTCACCTGATGAACGAAAAATTATCGAAGAAGAATATACCAATAGTCGTAAAATCTTAGAAACTGAGGGAATGCGGGGGCTTATCAAGCACTTGGATAATCAATTCAGAGAATTGGAGAAAGTTTTATCCAACCCATTAAAAGCATGGAAACATACCAGCCCGTCAATTGGTGGCGCTATAGTTGCAATAATCGTAATTACCCTCGTATTTGGCGGTTTAATTCTTTCAATTGCGATTCCTCGAAGACCACGTTATTTAGGTAATACGAATACGAAGGAAATTCACGATTTAAACAATGTAAAATTAGAGTGCAAGACAGAGTATATTAAGAAAGAGCATATTGTTTATTTTAAGACATTAGAGGAAGCCGAAAACGCCATGAAAACTCAAGGGTTCAATGGTTGTTATTGGTGTATGCGGAAATATCATACTGATTAAATTCAGTATCAAATTATTTAAGTTGAGAATATATTTTTCTTTGCCAATAAAACCAAAGAAAAAGATAAAAAGACAAAAATGTAAAAGAAGTAAAAAAAAAAAAAAGTAAAAAAAAATAAAAAAAAAAAAAAGAAAAAAAAAAAAAAAAAAAAAAATAAAAAAAAATAAAAATTAAAAAAAGTAAAAAAAAAAAAAAATACAAATTAATAAAAAAAGAGGTGATAAAAATACCAGTAGAAAATGAAGGCGAACCATTAATGAAATTTGAAGGCGATGCTTCAGCTCCTATTTTAAGATATGACGTTCCAAGCCCCTCCTCGTATGTAGGTAAAACTTACATAGAGACTGACTTAGGTCAAGGATGTTTCGGTGGTGATAAAATTCTAAAAAGTGATGATTCTAATGAACTTTTTAAGATCATTAAAGAAAAATTTTTACGTGATAACCGAGATATGATAAAAAAATATATTTCAACTATAAAAAGGAAAGAATTAGAAGAAGAATTAGACTTTTATACTCTTAAAGAAATAGATGTTTCAATTATAGAAAATGCTAAATTAGAAGCTTCTAAAAAAGCTGCAAAAGCTGCCAGAACCCGTGCAGATCAAGCTAAGCAAATTGCACAACAAAAACAAGCTATAGCAGAAAAATTCAGAATAGTTGCAGATTTATATGAAAGAAAAGTCCAAGCTGCGAGAGCTAAACTTAAAAAAGAAGAAGCCGTTCCTGTTTCAATATTAAACGTATTTCTTAAACCAATAGTCGTAAATCAATGCAAAATTGCATTGGCTAATACAATAAAAGCAGCCGCAGGACCTAAAGCTATAGCAGAAAGTGCTGCAGTAGAAGCTGCTAATGCAGCAAGTCTTGCTGAGAAAGCGGAACAAGAAGCAATCTCAGCTTCTGAACTCCTATCTGCTGAAAAAGGAGAAATGGATATTTCTGATCTTTTAGATTTTGAAGGAATGGGAAAAAATCAAGCTAAATATATCTTGTTTAAATATTTAATGGATATTGCATGGATGGCTGATAAAAAATTCCCTATATTTTGTAAAACAATGGGAGACACGCTCAAAATACGGTTTGCTAAAATAAGGGATTTGAAACCAAGATTAATTTTTGTAGAAACCCATAAATTAACGAATTTTCCGGGTGATTATGGGGCAGGTACCACTATAAAAACCTTTTCACTTTTACCAGGAGAAGAAACAGAAATTAGTATTAAAACCTATAAAAAATCAAAAGAGGATACAAAAGAAGCCTCATCAATATTAGATTCCTACACTGAGGAAAAAGCTGATGAATTTGAGAAAGGTGTTCAGCAAGAAAACGCTAGAACATCTAAGGAAGAGAATTCTTCTTCTTATAGTGTAAAAGCCGAGGCTGGTGTAAGTTTCGGTTGCGTTAGTGCAAGCGTAGAGGTAGGGATGGAAGCTAGTGCAAGTGCCTCAAGAGAAGAAGTTGCAAAAAATGTAATGAATGCTACTGAGAAACATGCTCAAAAGGCTAGTTCAAAGAGAGATGTCAATATCAATACAAGCTTCGAAAGATCTGAAGAAGTAGGAGAAGAAATTTCCATTATGAGAAGAATTGAGAATTTAAATTCTAGCAGGACATTAAATTTTACATTTCGGCAGATGAATCAACAATTTCATTCAATACTACATTTATGTAATTTACGAATAGGTTTTTATAATGGATATCCAGGAAGTATGAGAGAATATACTTTATGTGAACTTGGTCATTTAGTTCAAAAATATATGAATATTCCCGATAAAACACATGCTGAGATTTATGAAGATTTAAAACAAAAAATTCTCAATGAATATACCAATGTTATAGATTATCAAGGGGTCCCCCAAAAGCTGGTCGAAGAATTTTGTCCTTATAACGACGTTGAATTGAAAGAAATGAAATATTTAAGAGTAATCCCTCCAAGAGTAGTAAATGGTGAAGTATTTGGAAAGCAAGGATATACTATGCGAGAGGCAAAAGAAGATCAAGAAGAAGATATAAGATATCTTGAGGGAGTTATTCTTACTAGAAAAGTAATAACAATGAAAACAGATGGTATTATTGTTGAAGCATTATTAGGAAAGGCAAATGCATTGGATGATTATTCGCTCGACGCACGAAAAGAAAAAATAAGGGAGGAAAAATATGAAAATAAGCTCAAAAAAGCAAACGTAAGAAAAATTAAGACAGGGTTAGAAATAATTAATTCATTCATAGAAATTAAACAATTTGATAAAGCAAAGGATGCATATAAGGAAATTTTTGGTATTCAAGAAGGATTGCAAATCTATTCTGAAATATTTGGACCTCAAAAATTGGAATCCAGCAAAAAAAAAAACATCTTAAACAAATGATTTTAGAGGAATTACCTAAACTAAGTGATGGATCATTCCAGAAAAAAAGAAAGATGAATTAAATCGGAGAAAAGAAGATTTTGAGAAAGCTCAAAAACAAGATCCAAAAATTTTGAAACAAGAAACGGAAGTTGAAGTTAAGATTTCAAAATTGGTAAACGAATTTAGAAAAAAAGAAGATAAACTAATTTCTAAGCTAAAAGAATTTGCTAATAAGAGAAGAACTCCCAAGCCATTTAAAGATGCATTGGAGCAATTACAATATGGAGTAGATATGCTGAAAGGCGTAAAACCCCATCCAAAACCCTATAATTTTAAACAGATTAAAGAATATGGCAGAGCAGTAGCCAATGTTATAATGCATCACAGAAAACTTAGAGAAGCAATAGATATGTATAAGGAACCTTATGAAGAGCGTCATGAACGATATGAAAGATCAAAACAAGGATATTTTTTTAAAAGGGTCGAGAAATACAAAGTCAAAACAGCTGAAGAAAAAAGGCATTTTGAGAGCAGAAAGAGTGATGAACACCTTTATATTGATGAAATAAATGGTGAGACATGGGTATCACGTTTTGGTGGAGGGACATTTCAAGTAAGGGTTGATTTAAGAGAAGATCAAAAAGAATTTCATAGATACATTGACCAACTAGACACTTTAGAAAGAGAATGCCTTGATTTATCCCATAAAATAACGTCCCCTAGCTTTACAGTAAAAAGAGAAGCAATTATGAAATATTGAAAAAAGAGATATAAAAAATTATGGTGTTCCCTTTTTTAAACTCTTTTTTTTTATTATACCTTATCTCTTTGAGTAAATTTATTTATTACAGAATATATTGATGATGATATGCTCGACCTAAATTAGCAAGAGTTGAGATATCTTGAGGATCAATTTCTAATGCTTTTTTATAATAGATTATTGCTTGCTGAAAATTTCTTTGTTCAAGAAATTTATTACCCAATAAATAATATCTTTTTACTTCTTCATTTTCCGATACAATTTATTATTCAAAATGAGCTTCAAAAAAAAGATTTTAAAAGATTCGCAGTTTTTTGTCTTCCTGAAATTGCAGCAATAATTAAAGAAATTGGATTCTCGTATTATAATGATGATCCTTCTGGCGTACTTCTGTTTGAAAAACATTTGTGATAAAATTCCAAAATTTCATGTTTTTTTTTAAACAAAGATGGACTTTGATCAAACATAAATATTTCATTAAGAGTAAATAAAAGGTTTTTATTAATTAGAGGTTCTAGGAACGAGTTGAGTTGCTTTTGTTGGACATGAAGTGACACAAAGGCCACAACCGTAGCATTTTTCCTTATTTATCATTGATATTCCATTATTTTCCTCTCTGGCACCAAATAAGCACCGTTTAATACAGGCAAGACACCCATCGCATTCATCTGGATTTACTATAGCCATATAGTCTGTTTTTGCTATGAAAAATGACTTATTGAATTTTAAAAGCGCTTGAAATTCATGGCAACAACAAGAACAACAGCTACAGATTGCATAAACCTCTTGACCGGGTAAAAATATCGAGAGGTGAACCAACCCAGCTTGGTTTGCAATTTCAAGAACTTTCCGTGCTTTCTTAATGGAAATTTTTCTACCATAACCACGTGAAACTGAATTTTCACCTACTTCATTGAGGATAAGGCATGTCTCAATTGGATTATCACAATTTTCAAAAGCTACGCGACAACCACAATTTGTAAGGGTAATAAAATGAGCTTTTTCCAAGATTTGAATAGCTTGATTTATTGGTAGAATGTGTTGGGATAAAATAAATGCCTTATTAATGGGAATCACTTCAGAGGAATATTTTAACTGACCCGTGGTTATGTCATTCTCTGTATTTGCAATGAGAGTATTGAGATAATAACGTCTAAGAGGATTTAGTTCCAAAGGTCCAATTATCGAATAACGGTGCTCTCTGAGGTGCCGGCTCATGATTCCATAAAACCTTTGGCATTTATAAGCAGAGTCATTATTAACAATTTTTTTTTTAAGAAACCCTCTCTGGAAAAGTCTCTCAAGGATAGATGAAATCTTAGTGGATTTCTTTGTAACTAGCTTTTCTTTTACGTTTGAGACGGTTAAAAACTCTCCAGTTAGAAAATATAAAACCTGTAGTTCCTCAAGGGATACAAGTCTCCTAAAAACAGATAAAAACTCACTGGGAACACCTATAGCTTTTATAAGGTCTTGATATTGAGATTCCAAAAGATATTTTGATGAGGGCAATTCAATCAGTTCAAAAAATTTATTTCATATAATATATAAAAATTAAATCATCTATTAGAGATTCTTCAATATTAAATAATTCAAAGATCAATTTATTATTTTCTCTAATATACTTATTCACTTATAAGGGTTTTTATCAGGTATAGAAATTATTTTCTTCGAGTTTTCTCTAATTTTCTTAAAAATTTCTTTTTGCATTTGATTTTTAAGATTCTTATAAGAAATAATAGGAATTTCATTTTCGATTTTGTTCTTGGAGCTTTTGATTTCTAATCCTTTAGCATGAAAAATGAATATCATCATACGTTATCATTTATGAGAATCGAAATAATTCATTTAGTTAGTTTTAAAGTTGAATATATATTCGAGTGCCCATTTGGCGTGTTCTCTAAGTATTGATTTTGTACTCTTTAAGCATTTCTGTAGAATTGGGATTGCAATTGGATCTCCTATATTTCCGAGGGCTATTATTACATTCCTTTGAAGAGATTCACTACGGGGATCAAGGAACTCACAATCTAAGTAATATTTTCTAAAATCATCCTCTGTAATGCTTAAAAGAGGTAATAAAGCAGGACTATGTCTATAAACTGGATCAATGCTAGGGATATCCTTTTTTATAAATTTAACGGCTTTATTGTAAGGACAAGCCTCTTGGCAGCAGTCGCAGCTCACTAATCTATTTCCCATTTTATCGCGAAGTTTTTGTGGGATAACTCCTGTCTTGCAGGTTAAATAATCTATGCATTTATTTACATTAATGACCCCAGGTGCTTGTATTGCTGATGTAGGGCAAGCACGTATACAAGATTGACAAGAACCACAATCTTTTGATAATGGATTGTCCGGTTCTAATTCGATATTCACAATTAGGTTAGAAAGAGCAATCCATGATCCAAACTCTTCTGTTATAATTAATGAATTTTTTCCTTGCCATCCAATTCCCGCCCTTATCGCAGCCATCTTCCTAGGGATCAGATTTCTCTTGGCAACTTTAATCCCTTTCTTATGTAATAATTCTGCGTATTGTTTTTCTCTCCTATGTTTTTCACCATAGACATCCCTCTGGTATGCTCTTGCGAGGACACCGTGAGGTTCGCCTGGTTTTGTGAGATCGGTTTGTTCCATGGTATAATAGCAGAAAGCCATACAAATAATAGACTTTGCATCTGGGAGACTATTATAGGGATTAGCGTAAGTCTCAACATCCTTCAATATCTCTTCATAGGAGATCAACTCCTCAGGGTAGAGTCCCGCTCGGATCCTTTCTTTAACAATCTTTTCATAATCTGTAAATTGTTTAGGGGAACAGATTTTAACAATTTCAAAACCAAATCTATTTCCAATTTTAATTATTTCTTCTTTATTTATTATAGGCGTCATATTTTTTTTTTTGATATTATGGAATAAAATTATTGTAAATAAATAAAAATTGATACTCTTAAAATAAAAATATTTTTTATTTTATTTTATTTTATGAAAATATAGTCTTAATAATTTAGTTATATCTCTTTCTTTAATAGTATCTTTCCGGTCCTTTTTTGTTGGAAGCAATATTATTTTGTCTCAAATCAGCAATAAATATTTGTCAAATTTTGACACTAATTTTTATTTTTAATGTATTATTTTGTTTTTAATAATATATTTTAAAAAAAATAAAAAAATTGATATTAATATTAAATCTTAAAGGTTTAATGTTTTTATTAGAAGATTGTTGTGGTAAACCAAGAGATTCCTGCCAAGGTTTGTCTCTTGGACCTCAAC
>JAHLWH010000064.1 GCA_019058015.1 Promethearchaeota archaeon
AAATAACAAAATTGGGGAATCAAGATCAAAAACTTCAAGAATTATTATCGAATGCTTGGTACGAGGTTTATAAAAGTCAATGCAACGACTGTTATTGGCATGGTAAATTTGGGGGAATCTATCTTGCTTTTCTGCGATTTTCTATATTTACTCATATAATAAACACAGAAAAAATATTAACTAAGATCGAAAATCTCTTAATTAACAAATACAGCAATCAGACGATCATTCCACTCAGTAAAAGTCCCAGGATTCATGTTTTAGATTTTAATTTTGATAGTTTTGAAGATATAATAATGGAATCGGATATTTTCAATTTATATCTAAAACCAAGATTAGGATGTTTTCTTTTTGAGTTAGATTTTAAGCCAAAATCATACAATTTACTTAATGTTCTTACTAGATGGCATGAATCTTATCATGAAAAGGAAGAAGTCATTATTGATTTTTTTAGAAAAGGAATGCTTAGGACTATGATATTTCAAAAAGATACCACAGTAAAAGAGCTTGGCCGGAATACTTATCAAGAATTAGGTGATTTTATTTTAGGAAATTATGAAATTCTTGAAAAAACAATTAATAATGATATTGCAATAGTTAAATTAAAATATTCCGGAAACATAACTGAACCAGAATCTGGTCAAAAACATGAATTTGATCTAATTAAAATAATTAAACTTCAATCTAGGTCTAGTAAATTCAATGTTTCATTTAATCTACAACCATCTATTGAAAATGATTATCCTGAGATGTTGGAAAAAATTTTAAATGATTTAAGAATAGGTATTGAGATTCCATTTTTCTTTAATGGAGATCCGAAACAATTTAAATACACTTTTAATGAAGATAAGTTAAAAATCTTAAAAAATGATTCAAAAACTGATTTCACTAAAGTAAAGCCCTTCCAAAAATGTAATTTCTTTAGTGCCTATGATCAAACATACGACTTAACATTTTCAATAAAAGTTTTGAGAAATGCACAAAATGCTAATATGGGAAAATATTCAATAAAAACATTTTCAAGAACGAATACCGGATATCAAAAAATATTTCAAGGCTTAAACCTCATAGTAACTAATAGTTTACTCGATTTTGAGCTGGAATTTTCAGTAACCTGATCAATTATATTACATTTTTGTCTTAAATATCGACGAAAATTTATATATCTTTTAAATATAAAGTAATGTTAAGAATTAAATAATAATATAATTCATTTTTATCAGAAGGTTTATTTAATTATGAACCCCCCCCTCGATGAAATGGAAGAAAAATATAAAATTAAACACAATAATAAAAATTCTCACACTCCAGATTGGGGTTTTGGCTCTAAATCTCAAAAGAAAAGACGTAATAAAAAAAGAAATTAAAAATTTATCTTATTCCTTATTTTTTACTTTTCTCAAAGTTTCAAATGACCCGTACCCATTTTCATTATCATCTAATTGGTAATCAGCGAAAGATTGAATAAGGATCGATTTATTACCCTTATTATCTTGAAAGGGAACTGGAATAATTGATCTCACACGTGCTTTCAGAATATGCTTATCATCTAAAGCGTCAATTAATTCAAGCTCTGAACTAATTGGAAATATATTATCTTCACGAAATTGTTGATCAAGAATTCGAATCGTTTTTAATGGAATGTTTTGGCCGTCTTTAAAAAGAAAACCACCTGTAGATAACCTGCCATCATCAGCTATGACAACTGCCGGGTTTATCGCTAAATTTTCATTAAACCAAACCACATAATACAACCAATTACCTATGCCAGTCCAATCTCGAATACCATAAGTGTGATCTCGTTGCCCGAGAGTATTTCGAATAGGATATTTTTTTTCACCAACCTGAATCTCCCCAGAGATCTTGGCAATCTGCTCCCAATGTTTATCTCCTGCCTTTTTTCCAAGCTCTAACGACTCAGGAGTCATATTCTCACTATATTCATATATATCATTAATTGGATCAAAATTGAGATTTATCTTTACTTTATGAGCTCCCGCTATTAATTTTGGTTGTTCCCTAACTTTTGGCAAATCTTCTGGATTCTTGACCATAATCATATTTCCATTAAATTCATATTTCCATTTTCCATCGGGTTGACATATATGAGCCATACCACCTACTTTAAATGGAGTTGAATATTCTTTAATGCTCTCAATTTGATGATATCCAGCAGCTGAACCATCCGGCAGAAAAAGAAATAAAAATGTCATTCCCTCTGGTTTATTTGGCTTGAATCCGATTCGACTCATTCCACCTATTTCCCCCACTTTATCATAAAATACAAAATAAAATGATTCATTCCAGTTAGAATCAGTAGTTTTATACTTATGAGTGATTGGTTCTATTTTTCTTCACCTTATTTAACCATAATTTTATTTTTTTAGGAAAAAAATAAGTTAAAAACAATTCCCGAAGTTAACAATATCTATTTTGATTTTACGTCCAAACCCCCGGCAACTATTGATATATACCGATCTTTATTTTAATGCCGCCTCTTTTGTGATGATTTTATTAAAAGGCATCTCTTCATCTGGTTTTCTGGAAAGTTTTTTCGAACCACCATGAATTATAACGAATATCAGATAAATTACGATCAATACCGCACCAACAATGAAAAATACCATCATAGGTATTAATCCTAATATCGAAACAACTAATACGCTACCAAAATTAAAACAGAAATGAATCAGTACTGTAATGATTAAACTACCATTAGTATTATTATACGCCCAAGTCATTATAATAGTTATAGAAACAACTAGAACCGCATATATTGGAAATGGGATTCCAATTTGCGAAGAATCAGGTAAAAAATACAATGGTAAATGCCAAAACGTCCAAATTATTCCTAAAATAAGACTAGCTACAAGTGCATTATATTTCGATTCAAGCCTTGGTAGAGCAAAGCCTCGCCAACCTGCTTCTTCACTTAAGGGACCAGAGAAAAACCCAAATACCACATAGGAAATGATAACTTGAAAGGTTAAACTTGGGTCAATTCCTGGTGCCTCTCCTCCAAAAATAAAATAAAAAATCCCAGCAATAAGTGGCGCGATGAGTAATAAAGAGGCTGCAAAAT